>JBJTAU010000531.1:0-6768 GCA_046090965.1 Limisphaerales bacterium
GCGCAGCACCCCGGTGGATTGCCCGCCCGGCTCACCGGATTTCATCAACGCCGTGGTAGCGCTCACTCCCCTGCCCCGTTTGACGCCGGAGTCCTTGCTCGCCGAGTTACAGGCACTAGAGCGCGAGTTCGGTCGCCAGCCCAAGAAGGTCTTGAACGAAGCACGGCCGTTGGACCTCGATCTCATCGCGTGGGGCAGCGAAGTGCGGAACACGCCGACGCTCACCCTGCCGCATCCGCGCGCGCACCTGCGGCGCTTCGTCCTCGAACCCTTGAACGAGCTTGCCCCGGACTTTGTGCTGCCCGGCCAAACGCGGACCGTGGCGGAGCTCCTGGCCGGTTTGCGGACGAATGAAGCGCTGGAGCGGTTGGCGTAGCCGAAGTCCGTCCCGTGCCGCTTGTCACCCGCCACCGGTCGCCGCACAGTCCGCGCGATGAGCGAGCATTCGGAAGCGCCACAGGACAAGCTCTGGCGTGAATATGGCGAGGTCTTCGAGGATTTCGACGACCTCACGCTGGCCCGCTGGCTGGCCCAGACGCTGGGGCAATTGCAGGGCCGCGTCTGGCGCAGTTCGCATCCGCTCGTGGGCGCGTATCGCCTCGCCGCGCAAGTCGCGAATGGCCGGCAGATCTGGCACAAGCGCCTCGCCACCGCGCCGCGCGATTACAGCGAAGCAAGCTGCTGCCGCGCACCGCTGCTGCCGCTCATCACCCGCGACGTGACCGAGCAGGGCTTGATCTGCCAGCACTGCAACGGCACCGCCGTGGCCTTCGACGACATCCCCGTGGACGTGCAGAAGATGTTCCGCAATTGGGCCGAGAAATACGCCCCCATCCACCAGGTGGCGCACTGGGACGACCGCCAGCAAAAGCGCGCCGGCAATTATGACCGCGCGCTCGAGGACGCCGCCACCGAGGCCGAGCGCTTGCTCGCCGCCGCCGGCAACAAACTGGCGCCAGCGCTGCTGGAGTTCTATCCAGCGGTGTTATGGGAGGATCAGGACGAGTGCCTCGACGTTCGCCCGGAGGACATTCCGCTGTGAAGTTCGTGCTCAAGTGGGCGTTCCGGCTCTTCCTGCTGTTGCTGGTGCTGCTGGCGGTGCTCGCCCTGAGCTTTGACGCCATCGTCACCAGCGTCGCGGAGGGGAAGCTTCGCAAGCAGACCGGCCTCGAAGTGCGATTGGACAAACTGGAATTGCGCCCGTGGAGCGGCCGGGCGCGGGTGGAAAAGCTTGTCCTCTACAATCCCGCCGACTTCGGTGGCGGCCCGCTCGTGGACATCGCCGAACTGCACGTGGAATACGACCCCGCGCTGGCGAATGAGCGCAAACTGCACCTGAACGTCCTGCGCTTTAACCTGGCCGAGTTGCATATCATTGTGAACAAGGATGGCCAGTCCAACCTCGACGGCGTGCGCCGCACGGTGGAGGCCATCCGCCGCGGCCAGAAGGTCGTCCGGACGAATACGCCGATGGAATTCACCGGGATCGATATGCTCAACCTCACGCTCGGCAAGGGGACATGGACCGACTTGCGTAACTCCGGCACGCCGCGCGAGTTCAACTTGGGCGTCCGCAACGAGGTGTTGCAGGACATGAAGGACAGCAAGGAAGTGATCGCCAAGCTCACGCCCATCCTCGTGCGTGCCGGGCTCGCCTTCTTCGGCGTCGGCCAGCCCTTGCCCGAGGCCGCGTCCACCAACCGGCTGCCCCCTGTCCCGAAGCTCAACGAGGTGGCGGTGCCGAAACAGTAAACGCAGCAGCATGAACATTCTCGGCATCATCCCGGCGCGCTTCGCGTCCACACGCTTTCCCGGCAAGCCGCTGCACCCCATCGCGGGCCAATCGCTCATCCAGCGCGTCATTGAGCGCTGCCAACTCGCCAAGTCCCTGCGCGAGGTCATCGTCGCCACGGATGACGAGCGCATCGCGGCAGAGGCGCGGAAGTTTTGCCGTGTGGAAATGACTCACGCCGATCATCCCAGCGGCTCGGACCGCATCGCCGAAGTCGCTTCGCGCTGCGCGTGCGATGCGGTGGTTAACATTCAGGGCGACGAGCCGCTGATTGACCCCGCAGTGATTGATGTCGTTGCCAAGGCGCTGGGCGGGTCGGAAATGTCCACCGCCGCCACGGCCATCAGGAGCGTCGAGGAATACGACAACCCGAACGTGGTGAAGGTCGTAACGGATGTCAGCGGCCGTGCGCTCTACTTTTCGCGCCGGACGATTCCATTCCTCCGGGACCACGCGGGCCAACCCGCTGCCACACAGCTCGCGGCCTTTCCCTTCCTCATGCACCTCGGCATCTACGGCTACCGGCGGGATGCGCTGCTGCGGTTGGTGAAGTTTCCGCAATCTCCACTGGAACAGGCTGAACGGCTCGAACAGCTACGCGCATTGGAGAATGGCATCCCCATTGCCGTCGTGCGCGTAGACTACGACAGCGTGGGTGTGGATGTGCCTGCGGATGTGGCACGGGTGGAGCGACTGCTCGCTGCGTCGTAGTCGCAACCTTTAGGTTGCGATTGTGCTTTCCCTCACGCGCAAGCTGATGCTTGCGATTGCGGCGACGACGGCTTCTGGACGCCTCCCGCCATCCTCACTACACTTCGGTCGCATGAATTTGGAAGACCATATTGGCGATGTGATCCGCAAGTCCCGCGCGATGCTGGGCATTTCCGCAGCCGACGCTGCGAAGGCCGCCAGCCTAAACGCTGATGAGCTCGCCGCGCTCGAAGACACTGGGAAGTGTCCGCGCCAACCAGATTACCGCGCGCTCGCTGTGCAGCTCAAACTGGACGGCTCAAAGCTCGCTACCCTCGCCGCCGGCTGGCAGCCGGCAGCCACGGACTTAGCGACCTGGCGCGAGTTGCGCCAGATCACCACCTCGCGCGGCGGCAACACGGTGCATTGCTACCTCGTCTGGGATGAGGTCACGCGCGAAGCGTCGCTGTTCGACACGGGCTTTGAAGCGGAGCCCATCTTCAAGGTGCTGGAGGAGAATGGCGCGGAGCTTAAGCACCTGTTCATCACGCACTCGCACTACGATCACATCGAAGCGCTCGGGCCGCTGCGCGAGCGGTTCCCCACGCTCCGCATCCACACAGATACCAAGGGCGCGCCCCCTCAGAACAAGAACCGTCGCAACGACTGCGTGCACGTTGGCAGCCTGCGGGTGACCAACCGCGAGACGCCCGGGCACGCGGAGGACGGCGTGACCTACATCATCGGCAACTGGCCCGAGGACGCACCGCACGTCGCGGTCGTCGGCGACGCCATCTTTGCCGGCTCAATGGGCGGCGCGAAGGAGCACAGCGAGTTGGCCAAGGCCAAGGTGCGCGAACAAATCCTCTCGCTCCCACCGGACACCTTGATTTGCCCCGGTCACGGTCCACTCACCACCGTGGCGCAGGAAAAGGCGCACAACCCGTTCTTCTGAAGCCATGCCCAAGCAGCCTCAAGACGTCGCTGCCGACGACCAGATTCTCGCGCTACTCCCTTACGCGCACATGCGCGGCGGCTTCGTGGTGAAGCCCGAGGACATGGGCCGCGCTAAGGGTCTCGCGATTGAAGCGATGGAGGGACAGGTCAACGAGCAACTGAAACAGATTTATGAGCAGGTCGAGACGCTCGCGCGGCAGGCCAAGGCGATCCGCACGCGTGCAGAAATCAGCTACAAGATCTACCAGTGCGACCTGCGCTTCGAACCACGCATCAATCAGGTTTACCATCTTTACGAAGCCGAGGGCGGCTCCCCGCGGCTTTCACTCGTGGCACCGGATGAATGGACCACGGAAATGATCCATCTCGCGACGGTGCGGCTGCTCGCAGACCACACTTGGGAAGTGTTGGTGGCGAAGGATGACGCGCTCGGCCTGGCTGGGCCGGTCACGCCACTCGATGCCGCAGAGCATTGATTCTCCAGCCGCAACCACTAACCTCCCGCCATGCCGATCTACGAATTTCACTGCGCCAGTTGCGAGCAGGACAGCGAAGTGCTGGTGCGCTCCAGTCGTTGGGAAGGCACTCCGTGCCCGCACTGCGGCTCAAAGAAACTGTCCAAAAAGTTTTCCACCTTCGCCTCGTCCACAGCCGGCGGCAGCAGCGAAGCACCGGCTTGCACCGGCCAGCCGAAGTCCTGCGGCATGTGCGGCACGGGGCGGCCGCACTCACACTGAAACCGGGCCGGCGACTCCCAGTCGCCGTGTTGCGGATGGACGGCTCAGAGTGGGTTCGACCGTCCGTTGCCCACGGGCAACCCTTCGCGTTCCGTCCTGAGCCGTAACTGCCCGCACGCGGCATCAATGTCCCCACCCTTCTCGCGGCGCAGGGTGGCGGTGACGCCCAAGTCCTCAAGCGCGGCGAGGAACGCCTCGCAAACGGACTCCGCCGGACGCGCCCACTCCAGTCCCTCCACGGTGTTGTAGGGGATCAAGTTCACCTTCGCGTGGAGCCGCTGGGCCAGCGCGGCGAGGGGACGCGTCTGATCCAAGCTGTCGTTCACGCCGGCGATGAGGATGTATTCGAAGGTGATGAGCTGGTCCTTGCGGCGCTGGTAGTCTTCGAGCGCGGCGGTCAACTCAGCCAGCGGATACTTCCGGTTCACCGGCATGATGCGGGCGCGGACTTCATCGGTCGCGCCGTGAAGCGAGACCGCGAGGCGGAACTGCTCCGGC
Organism: Limisphaerales bacterium; assembly: GCA_046090965.1. Taxonomy (GTDB): domain Bacteria; phylum Verrucomicrobiota; class Verrucomicrobiia; order Limisphaerales; family SXTU01; genus SXTU01. The sequence continues at coordinate 4,675 of JBJTAU010000531.1, forward strand.
TCGGCGGCGAGCTTGCAGATCTGCGGCGCAAGGCCGCTGGTGGAGATGGTGATCTTCCGCGCGCCGATGCCGCCGCCCCACGGCGCGTTCAGGAGGCGAAGGGCTTTCAGCAAGTTCTCGTAGTTCGCCAGCGGCTCGCCCATGCCCATGATGACGAGGTTGTTGATGAGACGAGAGACGAGGGTCGCGGGTCGAGCGCCGGAAGCTTCACTCGACTCTCGACCCTCGACCTTCGACTGTTCCGCCCCCCACCGCTCCACGGCCAACACCTGCTCCACGATTTCCTCCGGGCCCAAGTTCCGCTTCCAGCCGTCGAGGCCGCTCGCGCAGAACTTGCAGCCGTAGGCGCAGCCGACCTGCGTGGAGACGCAGAGCGTGTGACGGTCGCTGGCCTCGCCGTAGAGCGCGGGGTTGGCGGGGATGAGCACGCTCTCGATGAAGGCGCCGTCGGGCAACCGCCAGAGGAACTTCTGCGTGGTGTCGCGTGCGCCCTGCTTCCGGACGAGTTCCGAGGTGCGCAGGGAGAAATGCTCCGCCAACTTCGCGCGCAGCGGCTTGGGGAGGTTGGACATCGCGTCCCAGCTCGCGGCGCGGCGCGGGTAGAGCCAATCGAGCACCTGACCGGCGCGGTAAGCTGGCTCGCCCCACGCTTTCAGGTGGGCTTCCAGTTCGGGGCGGGTGAGGGATTTGATGTCGGTCACCGGCGAGAGCGTGGCCTACCAGTCGAGTGAAGACAACGCTTCGCCCAAGAATTCCAGAACGGCGGGCACGGCATCCACCGCGTTGCTGGCGAGTTCACCCAGCCCATTCCCGAGGAGGGAGAAGAAGTCCGCGTCGCACGGAAAATCAAGGCCATCATACCACTTTGGTTCACGATTCCCCGTAACCGCCTGACGAACGGGAGCCGACGTGCTCGTGCTGGGTGACTCCACCTTGAGCTTGCGACTGTTCGCGATGATCTGTCGCAACTCTCCAGCGTCGAGCCAGAGCCCCTGGCACTTCTCGCAGACATCAATCTCGATGCCATGCAGCCAACGCGGTGCGAGTTGGTAATGGCAGCACGGACACAGCCGGTGGCGGGTCGGGCCGGGCTTGAGCAAGGGCGGCTGGCATTCCGCTTCGTCGAGCTTCTCGGGCCGGTGGCGGGAGGCGAAGGCCTGCTTGAGCGTGTCGCGGGTGAGCCACAGGCCGTTGCATTGCGAGCAGGCCGCCAGTTTGAAGCCACCGCGTTCCACCTCGCGCAGCGGGGCGTCGTCAACGGGGCACTTCATGCCGGAACATTGCCGGATGCGGGAGCGGCTGCAAGCTACGTGGAACCTCAGGGGATTCCCCGACGCCAAACCTCCCCCTGCCCTTCCTCGGGATGAGTAGTGTCCTGATTAGGAGAGGGAGGAGGAACCGGAGGCTACTTCGCCTGGTAAAACTTCCGGGTGTATTCCTGCACCATGCGCCAGGTGCTGAACTGCGGGACGAGGGGGTCACGATCTACCCAGCGCTTCCCAATGTATTGCTGGTTTGCCCTTGCAACGCGTTTGAGCAAGCATCACGACACTCACTCATGCACTTGATCAACCCCGCCACCGAGGCCGTCTTCACCGAAGTCGCCGCCGCCTCGCCTGCCGATGCCCACGCCGCCGTCGAGTCCGCGCAACGCGCGTGGGAAAGCGATTGGCGCACGCTCGCGCCCGGCAAGCGCGCGGAAATCCTCTTCAACATCGCCCGCGTCCTTCGCGAGCACATGGAGGAACTCGCGCAGCTCGAATGTGCCAACATCGGCAAGCCCATCAGCGATGCGCGCGATGAAATCGGCCTCGGCGCGCGGGTCTTCGAGTATTACGCCGGGGCCATCGGCAAGTTCTGCGGGCAAACCATCCCGGTCGCGCGCGGCGGCCTCGACTTCACGCTGCGTGAGCCGATGGGCGTGGTCGCGGCCATCGTGCCGTGGAACTTCCCATTAGGGCTATTTACATTGTTCCCCCGACCACCGCTGGTAGTGTTTCGGCATGGCCGATTACCCTGAGACGGTCCGTGAGTTCCGCGCTTGGTTCCCGGATGAAGCCGCCTGCCGGGCCTACTTGGAGCAGGTGCGCTGGC
>JBJTAU010000532.1:0-9977 GCA_046090965.1 Limisphaerales bacterium
ACCAAGGTCAGTTCGGAAGGCAGGGAACTTTCGCCGAGTTCGCGTGTGTGGAGGAGCGTTGGCTGAATCCAACTCCCGCCAACGTGCGCGACGAAGATGCGGCGGCGATTGCGCTCGTCGGCATCACGGCGCACCTCGGCCTCTTCGCGAAGGCTCGGCTCCAAGCGGGCGAGACCGTCTTCGTCAACGGCGGGGCCGGGGGTGTCGGCTCGATGGTCGTGCAACTGGCGAAGGCAGCGGGTGCGCGCGTCATCGCCACCGCCGGCAGCGACGAACGCGTGGCGAAGTGCCGGGCGTTCGGCGCGGACCTTGCGTTGAACCATCGCACGCAGGACGTGGCCGCCGCCGTGAAGGAGTTCGCGCCGGCCGGGGTGAACGTGTTTTGGGAGACTCAGCGCGAGCCGGATTTCGACAAGGCGGTGCCGCTGCTCGCGCCGCGCGGGCGCTTCGTGCTGATAGCCGGACGCGAGGCGCGGCCCGTGTTCCCGGTCGGGCCGTTCTACGTGAAGGACTGTTCGCTGCACGGCTTTGCGATGTTCAACGCGACTCCGGACGAACAGCGCGCCTGTGCTGCCGACCTGAATCGTTGGCTGGTAGAGGGCAAGCTGCGCGCGAACATCGACCGCGTGCTGCCGCTGGCCGAGGCGGCGGCAGCGCATCGCTTGCAGGAGGCAAGCACGTTGCACAAGTCCGGCGCGCTCGCCGGGAAAATCGTGCTGAAGCCTTGAGCGTTTTGAAGTTTGGCGGCAAAGCCCTTTGGCTGGCGTGGACGGGACTGGCCTTGCCCCGCTCGACCGTTGCCGGTAGCGTCCGCGCCGCAACAAACTGAATTCGATCAACACTGCATGAGCGTTCTCGTTGTCGGCACCACGGCCCTTGACTCCATCAAAACTCCCAAGGCGGAAAACCCGCGCCTGCTCGGCGGCTCCGCCAGCCACGCGGCGGTCGCGGCGAGCTTCTTCTCACCCACCAAGCTGCTCGGCGTGGTGGGCGGAGATTTCCCGGCGAAGTATGTCCGCCTTTACGAGAAGCATGGCATCTGCCTCAAAGGGCTGGAGCGCGTGAAGGACGGTCAGACCTTCCACTGGTCGGGCGAATACGAGGTGAACATGAACAACCGGCGCACGCTCAACACCGTGCTCGGCGTCATCGAGCATTGGTCGCCGAAGCTGCCGGGGGATTACGAGACGACGCCCTACGTGCTGCTGGCGAACATCGCGCCGCCCATCCAGCACAGCGTGCTGGATCAGCGCGACCGGCGCTCGTTCCGCGTGGCCGAGACGAGGGATCGGTGGATGAACATCAGGTTGCCGGACCTGCTCCGCCTGCTGCGGCGCGTGGACGCCTTCGTGCTCAACGAGAGCGAGGCGCACCAGCTCACGAAGGAGGACAACGTCTTCAGCGCGATGAAGAAGATCCACAAGCTGGGACCGCGCTACGGCATCATCAAGAAAGGCTCGCACGGCGCGGTGCTGTCGGGGCCGAGCGGTTTCTTCATCGCGCCGGCGTATCCGCTCAAGCGCGTCGTGGACCCGACGGGCGAGGGCGATTCGGTCGTCGGCGGGAGGATCGGCGACCTCGCCCGCGCGAAGGGCGACGTGGAGAAGAGTTTCCGTCGCGCCATCATCCACGGCACGGTCACGGCGTCGTTCTGCTGCGAAGGCTTCGGCGTCGTCGCCACCACCAAGGCGACACGGCAGGCGATTGACCTGCGCGTGAAGGAACTGGAAGCGCTGGCCCGTTTCTGATCCGTCACCTTGCCCTCGCAGTAAACGTCTTGCTCCCCACTGAAATGAATCGACACTTCTCCGTCATCTTCGTTGCCCTTGCCTTCACTACCACCGCGGTCACCGCTGCCGACAAGCCCGGCGAGTGGCAGGTGCTCTTCGACGGCAAGGAGCCGAAGGGCCTGCGGGCTTTCAAGGGCGAGGCCTTCCCCAGCAAGGGCTGGATCCTCGACAACGGCGCGCTCAAGACCGTTCCGAAGGAGGCCGGCGGTCAGGTCACCGACCTCGTCACTACGGAGAAGTTCAAGGACTTCGAGCTGGAGCTGGAGTGGAAGGTCGCGCCCGGCGGCAACAGCGGCGTGATGTATCGCGTGAACGAAGCCGAGAAAGGCCCGGCGTGGCTCACCGGCCCCGAGATGCAGATCCTCGACGACGACAAGCATGGCGACGGCAAGAACCCGCTGACTTCCGCTGGTGCACTCTACGGCCTGATCGCGCCGAACGCGCAGAAAAAGCTCAAGCCGGTGGGTGAGTTCAACGCCGCGAAGCTCGTCTTCAAAAACAACCACGTTGAGCACTGGCTCAACGGCGCGAAAATCGTGGAATACACTTGGGGCAGCGACGAAGTGTAGGCGTTGGCGGCCAAGAGCAAATTCGCCGACAAGCCCCGCTTCATGGCTGAGTCCGAGGGCCACATCGTCTTCCAGCACCACGGCCAGGAGTTTTGGATTCGCAACATCCGCGTGCGCAAGCTCTGATGGCCGCCGCCTCAATTTCACCATCGATTCCCATGAAAGCTCTCACCTCATTCCTCGCCCTCGTCATCTGCGCGACGTTCACCAGCGCCGACGATCTCAACACCCTCACCGCCGCCGAGCAGAAGGACGGCTGGAAGCTCATCTTCGACGGCAAGTCGCTCGCCGGTTGGCGCACCTACAAGGACGGCGGCACTATCGGCAAGGGCTGGATTGTCGAGGACGGCATCCTGAAGAAGCAGGCGAAGATCGGCGGCGGCGACATCATGACCGAGCAGACCGTTCCCGCGACCGCTGACTGGGAACTCTCGTGGGAGTGGCGCATCGCCAAGAATGGCAACAACGGCATCAAGTATTTCATCACCGAGGCGCGCAAGGGCACGCTGGGTCACGAGTATCAGATGCTGGATGATGAAGGCCATCCCGATGGCAAGATCGGGCCGCACCGGCAGACCGCCTCCTTCTACGACGTGCTGCCGCCCGCCAAGGACAAGCAACTCAAGCCCGTGGGCGAGTGGAACCTCTCTCGCGTAGTCGTGAAGGGCAACACCGTCCAGCACTGGCTCAACGGCGCGAAGGTGCTCGAATACGTGCTCGGCAGCGACGAGGTGAAGGCCGCCGTCGCCAAGAGCAAGTTCAGCAAGATCGGCGACTTCGGCACGAAGGTGACGGGGCACATCCTGCTCACGGATCACGGTGACGAGTGCTGGTTTCGCAACGTGAAGCTCCGCCTCGCCCAGTGAGCTGATGTCCGCGCCGCCGCAGTCTTGGACTGCGCCGGCAGAGCGCAGCAGCGACGGCGCTCTGGTGTCCCGCGCAGCGGAAAGCCGCTGCGGATAGATCGCTGCATCTCCGTTCACGGGAATGAAAAGCGGCGTCGCGCTCCGCTTGCCGCCGCAGTCCAAGACGCGAATGCACCTCGGGCACGCTCCTTTCCTCCTTCCTCCGTCGCGATTCATCCGCTTCACTTCCGCACATGAACATCGTTGTCCTCGACGGTTACACGCTCAACCCCGGCGACCTGAGCTGGGACGCGCTCAAGGCACTGGGGCAAGTCAGGTTGTTTGACCGCACGCCGCCGGATCAGGTCGCCGCTCATTGCGCTGACGCGGACATTGTCATTACCAACAAGGCGCTGCTCCCGCGTGAAGTCATCAGCAGGCTGCCGAAGCTGAAGTTCATCAGCGTGACTGCCACGGGCTTCAACATCGTGGATGCCGTCGCGGCGAAGGAGCGCGGCATTCCCGTGAGCAACGTCCCGCTCTACGGCACGCGCGCGGTGGCGCAGTTCACCATCGCGCTGCTGCTTGAGCTCTGCCACCGCGTCGGCGCGCACGTGGACTCGGTGCGCGCGGGCGATTGGGTGAAATCCGCCGACTGGTGCTACGCGCGCGTCCCGCTGCTGGAGCTGGACGGGCTGACTTTCGGCGTCGTGGGCTGGGGCCGCATCGGACAGGCGACAGCCGAAATCGCGCGGGCGATGGGGATGAAGATCATCGCCGCCAGCCGTTCGCCCAAGCCACCCAAAGACGGCGACGGCGTCGAGTTCGTGGACGTGGACACCCTGTTTCGCCGGGCGGATGTGGTGAGCTTGCACTGTCCGCTCACGCCGGAGACGAAGAACCTCGTGAACGCCGAGCGCCTCGCGCTGATCAAGCCGACGGCCTTCCTGCTGAACTCCAGCCGCGGGCCGTTGCTCGACGAAGCGGCGGTTGCGGCCGCGTTGAACAACGGGCGCATCGCCGCCGCTGCGCTGGACGTGCTCTCCACCGAGCCGCCCAAGGCGGACAATCCACTGCTCTCCGCGAAGAACTGCCTCATCACGCCGCATCAGGCCTGGGCCGCGAAGGCCGCGCGCGCGCGCCTGATGGAGACGACGGTCGGAAACGTGCGGGCGTTCCTCGCCGGCACTCCGCAGAACGTGGTCAACGCCTGAGCCGCGTTGACTCGCCGGCTTCCGGCCACATAGTCATCGCGCATGAAGGCAAAGGCCAAGCCCGACACGGGGATGCACTCGCGTCCGCCGCTGGAGCGGATGCAGCGCATCCATCAAGCGCTGCACGCGGGCGGCTTCCCGAACGCGAACACGCTCGCGGCGGAACTTGAGGTCACGACCAAGACCGTCTATCGCGACGTTGAGTTCATGCGCGACCGGCTGGGTCTGCCGATCGAGTTCGACAAGCTGCGCAACGGCTACGGCTACACGGAGGAAGTCAGCGCGTTCCCCACGTTTCAGATCACGGAAGGCGAGCTGTTCGCGCTGATCGTGGCGGAAAAAGCCTTGCAGCAGTATCGCGGCACGAGCTTCGAGAAGCCTCTGCTCTCGGCGATCAAGAAGATGGAGCAGGCGCTGCCTGACACGATCTCGCTCAACCTCGCGGACGTGGAGCAGACCATTTCGTTCCGCACGACGGCGGAGCCGGTGCTGAACCTGGGCGTGTTCGACATTCTGGCGAAGGCCACGGCCGCACGGCGGCAGCTCGAACTTGCCTATCGCAAGCCCGGCCAGCGCGCGCCTGAGCGCCGCATCGTGGACCCGTATCATCTCGCGAACATCAACGGCGAGTGGTTCCTGTTCGCCTTTGATCACGGGCGCAAGGACGTGCGGACCTTCGCGCCCGCGCGCATCACGGAGGTGAAGGAGACGGGCAAGGCCTTCGCGCGACCGCAAAAGTTTTCGCTGGAGAAGCGCCTGCGCGACAGCTTCGGCGTGCATTCGGCAGAGGGGGAATTTGCCGTGTGCATCCGGTTCGATGCGTCCATCGCTGACTACATCCGGGAGAAGCGTTGGCACGCGTCGCAAAAGTCCACTGACCTGCCGGACGGTGGGCTGGAGTTGCGGATGAAGCTGTCGAGTCTCGTCGAGGTCGAGCGCTGGGTGCTGGCGTGGGCGGGCCGCGCGGTGGCGGTGGAACCGCCAGAACTCATCGCCGCCGTGCGCGAAGGTGCTCGGAAGCTCGCCGAGCGGCATGGCACGCGGGGAGAAGGCAAAAGGTAAAAGGCAAAAGGCAAAAAGCTCGCAACGAACGCGACGGATTTCCCCTTTTTCCTTTTTCCTTTTTCCTTTTACCTTGGATGCATGAGCCAAGCGCCCGAGCCGAATCCGCACCACGTCGCCCCGTGGAAGTTTGTCGTGGCGGTCGTGGCGGTCGTGGCGGTCGTCGCGCTGGTTTCGCCGCTGCTGGAGAAGAAGGCCGGCCGGGACTACGCGACGCGCTACGACGCTCCCAAGGCCATGGGCCATGTGGTGCCGACCCCGAAGGAACAGTCCGTGCCCGTGGCCGCAGTGAACCCGAACGACCACTCCTGGACCAACGGCATGAAGTGGATTCCCGGCGGCACGTTCCAGATGGGGTCGGAGGAAGGGCAGCCGGATGAGAAACCGATTCACGAGGTTACGGTGGACGGCTTCTGGATGGACACTTACGAGCTGACCAATGAGGAGTTCGAGAAGTTCGTGAAGGCCACCGGTTACGTGACCATCGCCGAGCGCAAGCCCAAGCCCGAGGATTTTCCCGGCGCACCGCCCGAGGCGCTGGTGCCCGGGGCGATCGTGTTCACGCCGCCGCCGGGCGAGGTGCCGTTGCACGATCACATGGCTTGGTGGCGCTACGTGCCCGGCGCGAATTGGCGGCATCCCGAGGGACCCGAGTCCACCATCAAGGGCCGTGAGAAGCATCCCGTCGTGCAGGTGGCGTGGTTCGACGCGATGGCCTACGCGAAGTGGGCGGGGAAGCGTCTACCGACCGAAGCGGAGTGGGAATTCGCCGCTCGGGGCGGCAAGGAGAAGCTCACTTACACTTGGGGCAACGAGAAGACGCCCGAGGGCAAGTGGCTCGCGAACATCTGGCAAGGTTCCTTTCCCAACGGCAACACGTTGCAAGATGGCTTCAAGTTGCAGGCGCCCGTCGGGAGCTTTCCGCCGAACGGCTGCGGCCTGCATGACATGGCGGGCAACGTGTGGGAGTGGACGAGCGATTGGTATATGCCGGACTACTACGCGAAGAGTCCCAAGCTGAACCCGCAGGGCCCGCAGGAGAGCTATGACCCGAACGAGCCGGGCGTTTGGAAGCGTATCACGCGCGGCGGCTCGTATCTCTGCACCGAGGCGTATTGCTGGGGCTACCGGCCGGCGATGCGCATGAAGACTTCTCCGGACACGGGCTTGAACCACACCGGCTTCCGTTGCGTGCGGAGCGGCCCATCGCCGGCGGCGACGAAGTAGCGACGACGAGCTGCAGCGAGTGGACTGGATCGGCCAGGCCAACGGTGGGTCGGGGTGGAGGAACACGCCGCGGCGAGTGCGGGCCCGGCCGGAGATCAACTTTGATTTCGATTGTTTCCCGCGTCGCCCACCCGCCAAAATGCCCGACATTCGCCATGAAACATATCGCCCTTTGCCTCGCCGTAATCGTTCTGTCTGGTTTCCAACTCACCGCGCAAATCGCTGGGGCCAGCGGCCGGGATGACCTGCTCATCGCCGACGCCACCGGAGCCAAGGCCACAGTCATCGTGGCTCCCGGCGCGGGCAAAGGGGAGAAACAGGCCGCGACCGACCTCGTAAAGTATATCGAGCTGATGACCGGCGCGAAGCCGGCGCTCGCGGACACGGCCGAGGCGGTTGGCGACGCGCTCAAGGGAAAGTCGCCGTTGCTCATCGTGGGTGAGGAGGCGCTCAAGGCCGACGCGTCGTTGAAGGCCGCGCTGGCCAAGGCAGCCAAGCCGAATCCCACGCTGCGCGCGGATGCCTTCATCGTCCGGCGCAAGGGCAACCGCGTCCTGCTCGCGGGCAATCACGACGAGGCGCATTACTACGCCGCCGCGCATCTGCTTCATCTCTGGGGCTGCCGCTGGTATTTGCCCACGGACTTCGGCGAGTGCATCCCGCAGCACGCGGCGCTCAAGGTGGGCGCACTCGATTTTGCCTACGGTTCGCCGTTCGAGGTCCGCCACTACTGGCTGTCGTGGAACGCGAACACGCTCGGCGAGGCGGAGTTTCAGCGGCGCAACTTCGGCAACAACGTCAACGTCCCCAGCGGCCATGCGCTGGGCAAATACACCAAGGATCTCGTGCCCAAGGGCAAGACGATGTATAACGTCCCCATCGCCGAGGACGCCACCGCCGAGCACGTCGCCAAGCAGGTCGTGGACACCTTCGGCAAGGGCCAGCACGTGATGCTGGGCTTGGAGGACGGCCTGTATGAGTCTGACTCGCCGAAGGACAAGGAGCTCAAGTCCGGCTACGTGGACAAGTATTTCCTAACGCCCTCGATGACCGACGCCTTCATGGTGTTTTACAACGGCGTCGCACGGCGACTGACGCAGGCGCACCCGACCAGTCCGGCCAAGATCGGTTTCCTCGCCTACGCGAACATCACGCTGCCGCCCCAGCGCGACATTCTCGCCGAGAAGCCGCTCGTGGCGTATCTCGCGCCGATTGACATTGATCCGATTCACGGCATGGACGACCCGAAGTCGCCGCCGCGCCAGGAATATCGCGAGATGATGTATCGCTGGGCGCACGTGATGCAGGGCCGCGTCGCGATCTACGACTACGATCAGGGAATGCTCGTCTGGCGGGACATGCCAAACCCCGCCATCACCGCCATCCGGCAGGACATCAAACACTATCGCAAGGCGGGCATCCTCGGCATCTCCACCGAAAGCCGCGGCGCGATGGCGACGACGTTCCTGAACCTACACGTGCGCCTCCAACTCGCGTGGAATCCTGACGCCGACGTGGACAAGTTGCTGGTTGAGTTCTACCCGAAGTTCTACGGCCCCGCCGCCGCTCCGATGGAAAAGTATTGGACCGCGATCAACAAGGCCTGGGACGACAGCATCGTCACCGAGCACGAACACTTCGTCGCGCCCGCGATCTACACGCCGGCGTTGGTGAAGGAGTTGAAGCAGCAACTGCTCGCGGCCGAGGCGCTGATAAAGCCGCTCGCCGCGAAGGCCCAACCCGACCGCAACGAAAAGCTTCTCGTCGAGCGGATAAAGTTCACGCGCCTCAGCTTCGATGTGTTGGAGAACTACATGGCGATGGTGACCGCTGCCGCAACCGACACCGACTTCAAGGCCGCCGCCGCGGCCGGCGAACGCGCGCTGGCCGCGCGCCTCACGCTCGCGAACATGAACCCGACCTTCACCACGCGCGTCATCGGCGTGGCGGCGGAATCGGATAAGTCAGGCCCCGCGTGGTTTCCCGGCGAGGTGAAGCAATACCGCGACCTGCTCGCGCTGACTGACGGCACCAAGGGCAAGCTCATCGCGAAGACGCCGTTGGAATGGGCCTTCCGTCGCGACCCGCACGACACCGGGCTGCCCGCCGGTTGGGCTTACCGGGAGCCCGACTTGAATTGGTGGAAGAGTCAGAAGGACAAAGCCGGGACGGTGGTTCACCAGCAGAATCCCGGTCATTGGGAGATGCTCCGCACCGACCTCTACGCTCAGGCGCAGGGCGTCATCACGCCGGACTTCCACAGCTACACCGGCCACGCGTGGTATCGCACCGAACTGGACCTCAAGGCCGCCGACACCCAAGGCAAGGCGCGGCTCATGTTCCCCGGCCTCTTCAATGAATGCTGGCTCTACGTGAACGGCAGCCTCGTCGCGCACCGCGAGCAGAAGACCATGTGGTGGTATAACGACTACAAGTTCGAGTGGGACGTGGACGTGAGCGGCCACCTGAAGCCGGGGAAGAACTCCGTCACCGTGCGCCTGCACAACCCGCATCACTTCGGCGGCATCTTCCGCCGGCCCTTCCTCTACCGGCCCGTGGGTCCGTAGCGGCTCAGCCGATGATCGCCTTGATCGGTTCGCCGTGGTCCATCTCCAGGCGCTTGCGGCTGGGAATCTCCAGCTTGTGCGAGTCGAGGCCGAGCTGGTGCAGCGCGGTGGCGTGGATGTCGGTGACGTAGTGGCGGTCTTCGACGGCGTGGAAACCCAGCTCGTCCGTCGCGCCGTGCTGGATGCCGGGCTTGATGCCGCCGCCCGCGAGCCACGCGCAGAAGCCCTGTGGGTGATGGTCGCGACCGTCGCCTTGCGCGCCCGGCGTGCGGCCGAACTCCGTGCCGAAGACGACGAGCGTGTCGTGGAGGAGGCCGCGCTGCTTGAGGTCTTTCAATAGGCCGGCGATGGGCAAGTCCACTTGCGTCGAGAGGCTCGTGTGGTTGGACTTGATGGCCGAATGCGCGTCCCACGCACCGCCGCCGCCGCCGCCGTGGAAGAGCTGCACGAAACGCACGCCGCGTTCGACCAGCCGCCGCGCGACGAGGCATTGCTCGCCGAAGCCCTTCGTCTCGCTGCGGTCCATGCCGTAAAGCTTCCGCGTGGCCTCGGTCTCCTTCTCCAACTGAAGCGTCTCGGGCACGCTGCTCTGCATCTGGAAGGCCAGCTCGTAGGACTTGATGCGCGCGCGGAGATGCTGGTCGTCGGGGTAGTCGATGCCCGCGAGGCGGTTCAACTTCCCGAGCAAGCTCAGGTTCCGCAC
>JBJTAU010000533.1:0-3739 GCA_046090965.1 Limisphaerales bacterium
GAACGTGCTGCGCGCAATGCGCGGGTTCGACGACGCCGCGACGCCGCACGGCCTGCGCAGCACGTTCCGCGACTTCGCTGGCGACGAAACCCACCACCCGCGCGAACAGAAACGGCGACGCCGCCCCAGCCACCTCTGCAGCGCGGTTCACGACTCGCCGCGCGAGCGTCGTCAGGGGCACGACGTGCGGGCGACCGGTCTTGCTGCGCGCCGACGGGACCGTGAAAGTCTGCGCGAGCAAATCCAACTCGTCTTGCCGCGCGCCCAGCACTTCATTCGTTCGGCAGGCGGTGAGCAGCGCGAATGCGAGGGCCAGGTGGGTCGCGTCGTCCTTCGCCAAGCAGAAGGCCAGAAGGTCTGGCGCGCGCTTATAAGACAGCGCCGGCATGTTGCGGCACGCTTTGGGCTGCTTGCCAAGCAACACGCCGAGCCCGGTTTTCAGGTTGGCGGGGTTGTCCTGCCGGAGGCCGCGCGCGACCGCGAAGTCCATTACCGCTGCAAGCCTCGCGCGCAGCCGCCGGGCCGTCTCCGGCTTGTCGCGCCAGATCGGGCGGAGGACGTCCGAGAGGTCGTCCAGCGTCAGAGCGGCGACCGGGCGTGCCAGCAGCGGCTCGCAGTAAACGGCGAGGCTGTTTCTCCAGTGTTGGGCGTGGCGAAACGACCACCCGGCTTCGTTTGCCGCGAGGTAGGCCGCGACGACGGCCTTGAGCGTCGTCTTGTCCTTGGCGGGTTTCGCGCGCTTCGGATGCAAGCGTTCGGCTCGCTCCTTGGCGGCGGCGCGCTTCGCAACCCGGAGAGCGACAGGGCAAAGCCCTGCGTGCAGCTGCTGGCGGGCGATGACCGCGTCGGCCTCGACTTCAACCAGCGAGCGCGTCGTCGGACCGAGCGACAACTCCCGCGTCCTGCAAGTTTCCGGGCTGACGAAGCGGAACACGTAACGGTTGTAGTCGCCCCCCTGCCCTACTTTGTAGAGCCGGTCTCCGACGCGGACGCGGTTCGGCGCTGTCATAGCTCGCTCCAGTCTTTGGTCTCCGGGGCGGCGTAAGTGACGCCCTGCATAGTCTCCCTGACCAGCAGCCGGTGGAAGAATTCGTAGAGCGCATCGACGGGCGGAATGCCGTGCAGCTTGCCGAGAGCTAACTCGACCAACTCGATTCCGCACCTGTCCATTAGTGCGCCTTACGTAAGACATTGTTTCGAAGCCACATTAAAGCACGTTAGCTCGTGTTTGGCAATAGTACTGCGCCACGTGGCGTAGTAGCGCAGTGGCGCGGTATATTAACTACTGCGCTACTTATGTGCTACACTATTGCGCTATGAAGATTATCAGCATCAACACCGGCAAAGGCGGGTCGGGGAAATCGACGGTCGCGAGCAATCTGCTCGTCGCCGCCCACTTGGCCGGCAAGAAAGTGCGGGGGCTCGATTGCGACCCGCAGGCGACGCTGGCGGAGTTCGCGAAGCTCCGGAAGTCCGCTCCGCCCGTCGCACTGCTCCCTGACGGCGCGAGCGCGCAGCTGCCCGCCGTCGTGGCGCAAGCCAGAGCCAAGGGGGACGAGATTGTCTTCCTCGACACGGCGGGACTGAACTCCCACGCCACCACGGCGGCGATGCTGGTCGCGGATTTCGTGATTGTGCCGATCCGACCGACCCGCCCCGACGCGCTGGCGGTCCGCGCGACCGTCGCGACGCTGCACCGGACCGAGAAGCCGTTTGCCTTCCTGATTTGCCAAGCGCCCGCCGGGCGCACCGACCCGCGCGCGAACGAACTCGCCGCCGGGCTCGGCGCGCTCGGAATGGTCGCCCCGGAAATCATCCACGCGCGCGCCGCTTATCAGGACGCCTTCGCCACAGGGCAGGGGGTCCAAGAGTTTGAACCAGCCGGTAAGGCCGCTGGCGAAATAGCCGCGTTGTGGACGTGGTTGCAGAAGGAGTTGTCGCTGTGAGCAAGAGGCCCGCGATAATGGAGTTGGATGATTTGACGGTCGGAATCGCGCAGCCCGCGCCGGCCAAGAAGGAGAGGCCGGTTCGCCGCGAGAAGCCCGCGCCCGTCGCGCCGGCCGCTGCGCCGCCTGTTACAGAGCCCAAGCCGCGGGCGCACTACACCGGCCAAACCAGCTCCTACGACCCCGACGTGCTCCGCAGCAGCATCTACTGGCACCGCGCGGTGCACGACGTCCTGCGGGAGATCGCTTATTCCGACCGCAAGTCGATTTCCGGGCTGATTATGGAGGGCCTCGACAAGGTGCTGGTCGAATACGGGCGACCGGACACCAAGACGCTCATTGCGGAATTCCGGGAGAAGAAGGCGCGGTGAGCTACTACGCTACTACGACAGGTAGCGTAGTAGCGTGATAATGCGCCAAAGGTCGGAAACGTGGCGACAGAGAGCGAAGTCATAGAGCTGGTCAAAACGCTGAGAGGCAACGGCGAAGGGGACTACTCGATTTACTTCCTGCGCGGTCCGCCTCCCGAGCGAGAGTTTCTCTACGTCGGCCTAACCAAGAGCCCAAACCAGCGGCGAGCCGACCACTTCAGAAAAGGCGAGGACCACTACAACCTGGGTCTAGCTGACGCGTTCTTCCAAGCCAGAGAGAACGGCCAAGACTTAGAGTGGGAAGTGATTTGTTCCAGCCTCTCGGCGGAGGACGCCGTCCGGTTGGAAAGAGCCCTCGTAGACTTCATTGGCCACGGAGAACGCGGACCGCTGCAGAACCGCGTAAGAGGTGGGAACAGCCTCGGCGGGCAGACGATGTTGGCTGCGGCCCGGCCAGGTTGGGGTCGGCATCCTAGCCAGCATCAGGGGCTTCCATGACGGCAGCGCCAGAAGCATTGCGGCCCGGCTTTGCTGTCGCACCACGCGCCAAAAGCGGACCGATGTTATAGTGTAACACCATCGCCATTTATGGTGGCGGATATGGGCGCGATGGAGAGGCGGCGAATTTGCCGGATTTGCTCGGCGCGGACGAAGGAGGGCGGCGGCATGAATGACGACGATGGAATTGGCGAAGAGTTTGTCGACATCGAGCGGCCCCGGACCAGGGATGCGAAGGGGCGCGTGCTGCCCGGCGTGGTGCTGAACCCGCGAGGGCGTCCGCCCGTCATCCGCGACATCAAAGACGCGGCCCGGTCTCACACCAGGGCGGCGCTGGCGACCCTGGTCAACATCATGGACGACACCACGGCCCCGCCTGCTGCGCGAATCTCGGCGGCGGTGGCGATCCTCGACAGGGGCCACGGCAATGGGCTACTACGACAACCTACCGGAGAAGGACTATACGCCGTCCATGGACGCTTCGCGCTTCGCGTCAGCCGGTCCGAGTCCTATCACGAGCGGGAGCTTCAAGGAGCCTGACGGACTGTGCAGCGTTCAGCGCGGCGCCTTCTCCAAGCCTCGCGGAATGTTCATGCCCACTGGCAGCGAACAGCAGCGCGACGGGCTGGGCCTGTAGAGACTATCTGAACAGGCGCTTCGATAGTCCGCTCTGCCGGATCATGGCGGCGAGCGTTCCTGGCTTTATCTCGTCGCTCATCTTGTGAGCCGCGACAGTGACCAGGCAGACCTTGCCGCCGACAACGCCTCGATAGATGACATGGGAACCAGCGCCTTGGCGGTGAACATCAAAGCCATGCTCACGGATAATCTCAACGAAGCGGCTGAACTTCACGCAGCACAGGCGACCGGGAAGCTGGCCGAGTTGTCGTCGTCGTTACGGCGGCGGCGCAGATTTGAGAGAAT
>JBJTAU010000534.1:0-7721 GCA_046090965.1 Limisphaerales bacterium
CTCGCCAGGTAAACCGCCAGCGGGCCAAGGTCCTCCGGCTGGCCGAAATCTCCCTTCGGAATCTGCTCGCGGAATTTCGCGATGACCTCCGGATGCTCGCTCGCCCAGCGGACGTTCGGCGCCGTCATGAAGCCGCCGGGACAAATCGCGTTCACCGTGACGCCGCGTGGTGCCCAGTCCGCTGCGGCCGCGCGGGTGAGCTGGATCACGGCGGCTTTCGCCGTTTCGTAACTGCGCCCGCCAATGCCGCGGTTGGCGATCATCCCCGAGATGGAAGCGACGTTGATGACGCGCCCGCCCTGCCCGCGCGCGACCATCGCGCCGCCGATGACCTTCATGCACAGGAAAGCGCTGGTCAGGTTCAGGTCGAGGATTTGCTGCCACTGTTCCAACGACTGCTGCTCCAGCGGCACGTTGACGCGTCGGCCGCCGACGTTGTTGATGAGGATGTCAATCGGCCCGTGCTCGTCCAGCACGCGCCGGCAGATCGCCTCGCACTCCTCCGTGCGGCCAACGTCGCCAACGATGGGGACTGCCCCGCGACCGAGCTTGCCGACGTCCGCCGCCGTCGCTTCGAGACTCTCCCGCTCGCGACCCACCAGCACCACGTCCGCCCCGGCGTCAGCGATGGCGAGCGCCATCTCGCGTCCGAGGCCGCGGCTGCCGCCGGTGATGAACAGGCGTTTCCCATCGAGGCGAAACCGGTCGAGAATGCTCATGCTGTAGCCGGAATCGTGACGGCAGGCGGGCGGGCGCGGCGAGGAGAATTTCGGCCAGAGCAAAGTTGACACTCGCTGGCTCGGATTCCCACAGTCGGCCATGCCTCAAGCTCACTTCGCCATCTTGTCCTGATGATTTCCATGTCCTCCCGTCACTGGTTCAGCCTTGTTGTCACGGTCATCGCTTGCACTTCGCCGCTGCTGGGAACGGCGGCCGAACCGCCCGAGCGCATCACCATCGCCCCGACGGATTGGCCGTGGTGGCGCGGGCCGCAGCGCAACGGCGTGGCGGACGCCAACCAGTCACCGCCGCTCAAGTGGAGCGACACCGAGAACATCCTCTGGAAAGCCCCCGTGCCCGGACGCGGACATGGCTCGCCGATCGTGGTGGGCACGCAGGTCTTCCTCGCCGCCGCTGAGGCCCCGGAGGGCATCCAGTCCGTGTTGTGTTTCGACCGCGCGAACGGGCAGCAGCTTTGGCGGAAGGAAATCCATCGCGGCGCGTTTCCCAAGGGCAACGATAAAAGCTCCTTCGCCTCCGCCACGCCCGCCTGCGACGGCCAACGCGTCTTCATCAACTTCCTGCACAACGGCGCGGTTTACACCACGGCCCTGAGCCGCGACGGGAAACAGCTCTGGCAGACCAAGGTCACCGATTACATCCTGCACCAGGGCTTCCCCACCTCGCCCGCCACCTACCAGTCGCTCGTGCTCGTCTCGGCGGACAACAAGGGCGGCGGCAAGATCGCCGGGCTCGACCGCGCCACCGGCAAGATCGTCTGGCAGCACGAGCGCCCGAAGTTTCCCAACTACGCCTCGCCCATCGTTCTCAAGGTGAACGGCCGCGACCAACTCCTTCTCAGCGGCTGCGACCTCGTCACCAGCCTCGACCCGCTCACCGGCAAAGTGCTCTGGGAAACCAAAGGTTCGACCACCGAATGCGTCACTTCGCCCGTGACCGATGGCCACGCCGTCATCGTCAGCGGCGGCTACCCGAAGAACCACGTCGCGGCGATTCGCGGCGACGGCACGGGCAGCCTCGCGTGGGAAAACAGCAGCCGCGTGTATGTGCCCTCGATGCTCTTCCACCAAGGCCACCTCGTCGCCGTGCAGGACGCCGGCGTCGCCGCGTGCTGGAACTTCGAGACCGGCGTGGAAGCCTGGAAGAACCGGCTCGGCGCAGGCGGCGGCTTCAGTGCCTCGCCCGTGCTGGTGGGCGACAAAATCTTCGCGATCAACGAAGCCGGACGGACGTTCATCTTCAAGGCCTCGACCTCCAGCTTTGAATTGCTCGGCGAAAACCAGCTCGGCCACGAGGCCATGGCCACGCCCACGATCTGCGGTGGGCGCATCTACCTGAGGGTCGCCGTCCGCACGGACGGGCAGCGGCAGGAGTGGCTCTATTGCATCGGCGACCGCAAGTGACGCCGGGCGCGGAGCCTCATTGCTTCTGCTTCCCCTTGCCCGCCGGACGGTCACGCAACGGCCAATCGGGATGCTCGATGCGCGCGGACTTGAACAGCCCCTCGGCCTTCGCGACGAGCGCCGGTTGAGTCGCGGCGAGGTCGGTCTTCTCGCCCGCGTCGGTCTTGAGATCGTAGAGTTCCGTCTTGGCGCTGGGGCCGTTCTTCACGGCCTTCCAGTCGCCGAAGCGCGCGGCTTGCAGCGACGCGCCCTCGTGCAACTCCCAGTAGAAGTAATCCCGCTGTGGAGCCGCGTCGCCCTTGAGGAAGCTCACGAGCGAAAGGCCGTCGGGCTTGAACCCATCCGGAAGCTTCGCGCCGGCGAGTTCGGCGGCGGTCGGGAGAAAATCCCAGAAGGCCCACGGTTCGTGGCTCACGCGTCCGGCGGGGACGGTGCCCGGCCAGCGCGCGAGGGCGGCCTGCCGCAGCGCGCCCTCGTAGAGACCGCGCTTGAAGCCGCGCAGCCCGTTGCTCGCCTGCTCGAAGAGCTTGCCCTGCGGCGACTGCGGGTCGAAGGACGAACCATTGTCACCCGCCAGCATCACCAGCGTCCGGTCGTCGAGGTTCAACTCCTTCAGCAGCGCGAGCAGCCGGCCCACGTCGGAGTCGAGGCGCGTGACCATTGCCGCGTAGTTCTTCTGCACCTCGGTCCACGGCTTGTCCTTGTAAATGCCCTGGTCATCAATCTGAAACGTCCCGTGCGGCAGCGTGATGGAGTAGTAGAGGAAGAACGGCCGGCCCTTGTTCGCGCGCACGAACTTCAGCGTCTCGTCCGCGATGAGGTTCTGCGCGTAGGTCGCGCCTTTGCCCTCGACCTTCGTGTTGCCGTCGTTGCCCGGCAGCTCGAAGCGCTGGTCGTCGCGGTAAAGGTATTTCGGGAAATAGCTGTGCGCGTGGCGCTGGCAGTTGTAGCCGAAGAAGTGGTCGAAGCCGTTCTTCAACGGGCTGCCCGTGGTGTCGAACATCCCCATGCCCCACTTGCCCACGCACGCGGTAGCGTAGCCGGCGGACTTGAGAATCTGCGCGACCGTCACCGTGTCGGCGGGCAGCGGCTTCTGGCCCTCGGCACCGATCTCACGATTCGCGCGGATGGGCGAGTGGCCCGTGTGCAATCCCGTGATGAGCGACGTGCGACTCGGCGCGCAGACGCTCGTGCCGCAATATCCCTGCGTGTAGCGCGTGCCCTCGCGCGCCATGCGGTCGAGGTTCGGCGTCTGGATGAGCTTCTGCCCGTAACAGCCGAGATCGCCCTGCGCAAGATCGTCGCCGAGGACGAAGATGAGGTTCGGCTGCGCGGGCGCGGCCGGTGAATGGCCGAGCGTGCCGAGGAACGCCAGGCAAGCCAGAAGCACGATTGGGGGGATGAGCATGTTCGGCAGCCTACCCGCCCGCGCGGGTGGGGCCAAGTCAAAGGCGGTAGTCGTGGAGGAAGGCGGTCAGCTAGGAAGTGAACGCGTGTGATAGCGTCGCCCGTGCAACCAACTCATGCGCGTTGGAGAAGACGGGCTTGAACCTCCGCCCACGGGCTGCCGGCGTTGGGGGTGGCCGCGTAGTCAACCAGTTCCCCGTCGAGCAACGTTTCATCCTCGGCGGCGGACTCGTGGAGGAAAGCGTCCAGGCGGGGCCGAGCAGCGGGACAACTCAGCAAATTCTCCCAGCGGTCGTCATCCTGCCGGGCGACGAGGAAATGGGCGAAGTCAGCTACTTCCGTGCGCTTGGCGGGCGGCAACGTTTCGCAGATGCGAACCAGTTCTTCGGTTTCGGTGGTCATGGCGATGCGATACGCCAGAACCGGCGGCCAATCAATCAAACATCTTGCCCGGATTCAGGATGCCGTGCGGGTCGAGTGCCTTGCGCAGTTCGCGGTGAACGCGGAGGGAGGCGGCGCCAAGGAACTTGGGCATGAAATCCTTCTTCGCCACGCCCACGCCGTGCTCGCCGGTGATGGTGCCGCCGAGGCGGATGGCCTCGTCGAAGATTTCCTTAAACGCCTCGTGGACGCGGTGCATCTCGTCCTTGTTCCGTTCGTCGGTGAGGAAGGTGGGATGCAAATTCCCGTCGCCCATGTGGCCGAAGGTGCCGACGCGCAGCTTGTATTTCTTTGCGATGACGTCCACGAAGCGAACCATCTTGGCCAACTCGCTGCGCGGGACGGTGGCATCTTCGAGAATCGTCGTGGGCGCGAGGCGCGCGAGTGCGCTGAAGGCGCTGCGGCGCGCGGTGGCGAGCTTGGTGGCCTCGGCGTCGTCCTTGGCGATGCGGACTTCCATCGCGCCGTTTTTCTTCGCGAGCGCGGCCATTTGCGCGGCTTCCTCGTCCACGGCGGCGGGATGGCCGTCGGTTTCCATGAGCAAGAGCGCTTCGCAGTCGAGCGGCAGGCCGACCTTCGCGAAGTCCTCGACGCAGTGAATCGTCGTGCGGTCGAGGAACTCCAGCGTGCAGGGGATGATCTGCGCAGCGATGATGTCGCTGACGGTCTGCGCGGCGGCGTCCATCGCGCTGAAGGTGGCGACCATCGTCTTCTTGGCGGCGGGCTTGGGGATGAGCTTGAGCAGCACCTTGGTCATCACGCCGAGTGTGCCTTCGCTGCCGATGAAAAGGTCTTTCAGCGAATAGCCGGCGACGTCCTTCACGCACTTGTTGCCGGTGAAGAGGACTTCGCCGTCGGGCAAAACGACTTCGAGGCCCATGACGTAGTTGCGGGTGATGCCGTATTTCAGGCCGCGCAAGCCGCCGGAGTTTTCCGCCACGTTGCCGCCGATGGTGGAAATCTTCATCGAGCCGGGGTCGGGCGGGTAGAAGAGTCCAACCGCCGCCGCCGCATCCGCGACTTGCAGCGTGGTCACGCCGGGCTCGACGAGCATGGTGAGGTTCGCGCGGTCCACTTCGAGGATGCGGTTCATCTTCGCCGTGCACATCACGATGCAATCGGGCGAGGGCAGGCTGCCGCCGGAGAGGCCGGTGCCGGAGCCTCGCGTGACGAGCGGCGTGCGCGTAGCGTTGGCGAGCTTGAGGACGGCGGCGATCTGCTCGGTGCTGGTGACGAACGCGACACAGCCGGGCATTTGGTTCAGTGCGGCGGTGCCATCGAAGGAATACGGAATGAGGTCTTCCTTCGCAGTGAGCACCTGGTCCACGCCGACGATGGCGCGGAGTTGGGCGAGCGTGGCGGGGAGCATAAAAGCGGTCAGCTTTCAGCGATCAGCCGGGCAGCGCGCTGATAGCTGAGAGCTCATTCACGGCTTCACCGTGATTTTCTTCCAGTTCAGCTTGTGGCGCTTGGCGTAGGCGGCGAGCACCTTCTCGTTCTCCATCAGCACGGCGCGCACGACGCTGGAATCGTCCGCGTAGCCGAACTGCTGGTTGGTGTCGGGGATCAGATCGTGCTGCTTGTGGGCATAGGCGAGCGCGAAGGCGGCCTCAGCCACGACGAACAGCGGGACTTCCTTGTCCGCGCCCTCGACGAAGTCTTCGACCACGTCGGCAAGAAACTCGAGTTGTTCGATCAGGTGGGGAAACTTGGGGGCGCTGATGCGGGCGAACTCGATCTTGAGCATCGGCAGCTTCTTGTGGATGCCCTCGAGAATCTTGGGCGTGACCTGCGCCGCGCCGTGGTGGACGAATTGGACGATTTCTGCCATGCGCGAAGACTGCGCCAAAGGCAGGGGGAAGACAAGCCGGGCGAACAGGCAGTGTCGCACCCCTTTGAGGAGTGATTGACGATGAGCCGCGAACCACACAGCGGGCTGGCATCCGCCGTGTTGACTCACGGCAAAATCCCGTCTCAATCCCACTTGCGTCGTCGTAAACGAGCCGCGCCATGGCTGCCGAGCGAGATTCTCCCCATCCCTGCGCCTCAGCGAACTCGATCACCCATTCGCGAAAGGCACCTTGTCGGAAGTGAACAAACTTCAGCTCACGGCAACTGAAGTTTAGCCGGTCCACGAACCTCCCAGCATCGGCGCACCCAAAACTACTTCAGCCAGCCCGCCACGCGCTCGTTCGCCCAGATGTCCTCGACCTTTTGCCGCTCGCGGACGACGGCGGATTGCTTGCCGTGGACGAGCACCTCGGTCGGGAGGGAGCGGGAGTTGTAGTTCGAGCCCATGACGGAGCCGTAGGCCCCGGCGCTCAGGAGCGCGAGACAGTCGCCTTCGCCGACTTTCGGCAGCGGGCGGTCCTTGCAGAAGTAGTCGCCACTCTCACAGATGGGACCGACGACGTCGGAGCTGATGGTCGCGCCGCCCTGCTTCGTGAGCGGGACGATTTGGTGGTAACTGTCGTAGAAGGCGGGGCGGATGAGGTCGTTCATCGCCGCGTCCACGATGACGAAGTTCTTCTTTCCGGTCTTCTTCACATACTCGACCCGCGTGACGAGCGCGCCCGCGTTACCGACGATGAAGCGACCCGGCTCGATGAGGATGCGCAGGCCCAGCGGCTGGAGCAGCGGCACGACCGTCGCGGCGTAGCTGGCGGGGGTGAGAATGTTCTTCGCGGCGGCGGACTGCCACCACTGGGCATCGGCGCTGGCAAGGGCGGGGTTGTAGATGATGCCCAACCCGCCGCCGATGCTGAAGAACTCGAAGTTGTATTTGGCCTTCAGCTTCGTGACGAGCGGCAGGAGTTTCTTCACCGCCAGCTCGAAGGGCTTCACGCTCGTGAGCTGCGAGCCGATGTGCGTCTGGAGGCCGCGCAGGCGGAGGTTCTTCAGCTTCGCGGCGCGGGCATAGACGCCTTCGACCTGCTCGAAGGCGATGCCGAACTTGTTTTCGTAAGTGCCGGTGGTGATCTTGGCATGCGTGCCGGCGTCCACGTTCGGGTTCACGCGCACGGCGACGGGGGCGATTTTCTTCAAGCGCGCGGCGACCTTGTTGATGCGCTGCAACTCCGGCTCGGACTCGCAGTTGAAGCAGTAGATGCCGGCCTTGAGCGCGAACTCCATCTCCGCCTCCGTCTTGCCCACACCGGCGAAGACGCACTTCGCGGGATCGCCCCCGGCGGCGATGACGCGGCGCAGCTCGCCTTCGCTCACGGTGTCGAAGCCGCCGCCGGCATTGGCGAGCACGCGCATCACGGCCTGGTTGGAGTTGGCCTTCATCGCGTAGCAGATGAGGTGATCCAGCGGCGCGAGCGCGGCGTGGAGCTTGCCGAAGTGATCCTCGAGCGTGGCCTGCGAATAGACGTAGAGCGGCGTCCCGTGCTTCTTCACGAGCGACGCGAGCGTGACGCCCTCGCAGCTCAACTCTTTCCCGACGTAGCGAAATGAATGCATGGCGGCGCGTTATGCCCGGTGGCGCGGAAGGGGGGAAGGCGAAAGTGTGCTCCGAGTCCTCACGTCGTCTCCTACGCGTTGCGCTTCAGCCGCGCTGCGTAGAAACCGTCGAAGCCCTCGCGGTCGGGGCGGAGATGAAGTTCCTGCTCCAGCGTCCACGCCGCGCCGCGCTCGGCGAGGAAGCCTTGAATCTGCCGTTCGTTTTCGTCCGGCAGCAGGCTGCAAGTGGCGTAAACCAGCTTGCCGCCCGGCTTCACGAACCGGGAG
>JBJTAU010000535.1:0-6728 GCA_046090965.1 Limisphaerales bacterium
CCTGCTCGCCACCTACTACGGCCTCGAAGGCATCAGCGGCGACGCGTTTCAAAAAGTGAAGCTGCCCGCAGGCTCGCCACGCGGCGGATTGCTCGGCATGGCGGCCATCCTGGCGATGGGCAGCAACGGCGAGCGCACCAGCCCCGTCGAACGCGGCGCGTGGGTGCTGCGCAAGCTCCTCCACAAGCCGCCGCCGCCCGCGCCACCGAACGTTCCGCAGATCACACGTCTCGAAAACAAGCTGCTCAACACCCGCGAGCGACTTCTCGCGCATCAGGAAGAGCCGCAGTGCCTGCAATGCCATCGCAAGATCGACTTCATCGGCTTCGGCCTCGAAAACTTCAACGCCGCTGGCAAGTGGCGCACCGAAGAGACCTTCGAAAAGCGCGGCGTCGGCAAGAAAACCTGGCCCATTGACCCCAGCGGCCAGTTCTACAACGGCCCTGCCTTCCAAGACTATTTCCAGCTCCGCGACCTCATCGCCGCGAAGAGCGAGGACTTCGCCCGCGGCTTCACCGAGGCCCTCATCGAGTATGCGCTCGGCAGGCCGTATGGCTTCACCGATCATCTCCTCGCCGACACCATCGTGAAACAGGCCAGGGTGAAGGATTTCGCACTGCGCGAGTTCATCGCCGCCCTCGTGACGAGCCGTGAGTTTTCGCGCAAGTAGCCTTCGAGACCGAGTGGATTGGGGGTCGAGACGGGGAACGTGCGGTTGTATCACTACCGCTGGTGCGCTAGAACTCCGGGCAAATTCACCATGAAGAACTCACTGCGCGTCCTGGCGCCTCTCCTCGTCCTGCTGCTCGCGCCCCGGGCATCACTCTACGCCGCAGAGGCGGGCCGGCCGCCCGCGAAGCCCAACATCATCTTCATCATCGCCGATGACCTCGGCTGGGCGGATGTGGCATTTCACCAGGGCAACGTCCCGACACCGCAACTCGACCGGCTCAAGGCTGGCGGGGTTGAACTCACGCAGCACTATGTCTATCCCGTTTGCAGCCCGACGCGTTCGGCGTTGTTGAGCGGCCGGTATGCAACGCGGTTCGGGGTCACCACGCCGCAGAACGAGCGGGCCTACCGCTGGGACACCGTGACGCTTGCGCGGGCGCTCAAGTCCGCGGGCTACGACACCGCGCTCGTCGGCAAGTGGCATCTCGGATCGCTGCCGGAGCAGGGGCCGAATCATTTTGGCTTTGACCACAGTTACGGCTCGCTCGCGGGCGGCGTGAGCCCGTGGAATCACCGCTACAAGCAGGGAGCATTCAGTCACACCTGGCATCGCAACGAGAAGCTTGTCGAGGAAACCGGTCATGTCACCGACCTCCTCGCGTCCGAGGCCATCCGATGGCTCGAGGCGCGCGGCCCGGCCCCGTTCTTTCTCTACCTGCCATTCACCGCAGTGCATCTGCCGCTGAAAGAGCCCGAGGAGTGGGTTGCGCGCGTGCCGACGGCCGTGCGAGGCGACGTGGCGCGCCACTACGGAGCCGCAGTCATGCACCTCGACGACGCGGTCGGGCGCAGCCTCGCCGCCGTGGAAAAGCAGGGCCGGCGCGAAAACACCCTCGTCGTCTTCACGAGCGACAACGGCGGCAGCACCGTCGAGAACAACGACCTGAAGTATCCCGACGACCATTGCCCCACGGGAAAACTCACCGGAAACAACCGTCCCTTGCGCGGACAGAAGGGCGATTTGCACGAGGGCGGGATTCGTGTGCCGACGCTCGTTTCTTGGGCGGGCCGTTTGAAGCCCGGCACGTTCGCGGGCGTGGCGCACATCAGCGACTGGATGCCGACGTTTTGCGCGCTGGCGGGGTATTTGCCGATGAAGGATCTGAAGTGGGACGGCAAGAATCTCTGGCCGAGCCTCACCGGCGCGGAACCGGCCAAGCCCCGGGCGATCTACGTCGCTGCGCCTGGTTTCTCAGCGCAAATGCTGCGGGAAGGTGACTGGAAGCTGATTGTGCCCAAGGCCGGCACCGTGAGGAAGGGCGGCGCGGAGCCGAGGGAGATCGAGCTTTACGATCTGGCCAAGGATCCTGCCGAAACCCGGAATCTTGCGGCCTCGCTGCCCGAGCGAGTCGCTGCAATGCGTGCGCGACTCACGGAGCTCTCCCAGGCCGACCGCGATGCCGTGGCCAATGATCAATACTGAAAACCGGAGCGTCCGGGCGGTTGCACCGCGAACAACCCGGAATCGGGTGCTGGTGGAAACATTCGCTCTATCGCGGCAACTACCACCACATCCCCTATCTCGCCACGGCGCAGGCGTTGAAGGCCTTCGACCTGTGTGGAGAACTGACTGCGGCATCGGCCAAGGAGTGCGGGAGCGCTCTCCCCGCCTCCTCGCGTGAACCGCCGCGCCTTCCTCAAAACCGCAACGTGCGCCGCCGCGCTGGCTGAGGCGTTTCGCACCCGCGCGGAGTTTGAAGCGTTTCATCAGCAGGCGAAGCGGACCCTCGCGCTCATCGAATCGGTGCTGCGGAGGCATCGGCTCAAAGTCGCCATCGAGAGCCACAAGGACCATACCGCCGAGGAATTGGTCGCGCTCATGAAGTTCGCCAGCAGCGAGTGGATGGGAGTGCTCGTGGACACGGGCAACAACCTCGCGCGGTTGGAAGCGCCGGCGGAAACCATCGCCGCGCTCGCGCCGTCCGCCTTTAGCGTGCATCTCAAAGACATGGCCGTGCGCGCGGTGGACGAGGGCTTCCTCCTCAGCGAAGTGCCGCTCGGCAGCGGATTCCTCGACCTGCCCCGCATCGTCGGAACCATGCGGGAGGCGAATCCCGCCATCGTTCTGAACTTGGAGATGGCCACCCGTGACCCGCTGCGGGTGCCGTGCCTGACGGACGGCTTTTTCGCCACGTTCCCCGACCGTAAGGCCTCGCACCTCGCTGCCGCACTGCAACGGGTGAAAGGAAATCCGACGAAATCGCCCGTGCCCATCGTCAGCGGAAAGCCGACCGCTCAAGTGCTGGTCGAAGAAGAACAGAACAACCGGCACGGACTCGACTGGATGAAACAACGCCTGGCCATTTGAGCCGCCCCCATGAAACAGCTCGTTTACCTCCTGCTCTTGAACCTCACGCTGGTGGCCCGTGCGGCCGAATTGAATCTCCCACTGCTTTCCGGCGAAGCGAAAATCATCCAGGGCATCGCGACCACGGAGGGCATTGAGGTCGTGCTCGGGTCAAAGCCGGGGTTTTCGGCCAAAGGCGCTGCGGATACGCTCGTCAGCCTCGGTGTGGCGAAGGGTGACATCGCCTCGGTGACGGTTCAGTCCAAAGAGCGGGAAGCCGTCGCCTTCACCGTCACGCATGACAAAGCGGGGCATGTGCTGGCCATCACGGGGAATGGTCCGTGGCTGCGGAACAGCACGTTGCGTTCGTTTACGGCGCTGCCGGAGCTGCGGGTCATCCGCATGGATCACAATGGCTTTGTCGGCAAAGACCCGCGCATCCCGGAGTTCGATGGCAGCGGCTTCGATGCGCTCACGGACTCGAAGCTTGCGGACGTCAAGATTGGCCTCAGCTTTTCCGACAAGGGCATGGAGCAGTGCGCGAAAATCAAGTCGCTGCGCAGCTTCGGTGTCGCGCATTCGCAGGCCACGGAGGCGGGCATCGCGTTCTTCTCCGGGCATCCGGGGCTGACGAGCTTTTCCATCAGCGAGATGGCGAGCGCACGCGTCACGGAAAAGGCGCTGGGAGCCATCGCGAAGATCCCGAACCTGACGAAGGTCGGCCTCGGCGAGTGCTATGTGACGTATGCTGGCGGATTTGCACTGCTGGCGCCGTTCAAGGGCACGCTCACCGAGCTCAATTTGACCATGTGCGTGGCCTCGGAGGCGGATCTCGCGAAGCTGCAGGCCGACCATCCGCAGGCGAAGATCCTCACGACGCCGCTCGCGGAGATTCCCAAGCGGCACATCTTTGTGGCGATGAACCTCGCCAAACAGGCACCGCCGGAACTCGCCGCGCCGCTGAATGCGGCTATCGAACAGTTCCGCAAGAAATGATGATTTACCCCCACAAAAGCGGTCTGAATAAGGGTGGCCCGCACAGTCCTCTGTGCGGCACGGACGTCTCCCGAGTCCAATCCGCACAGAGGACTTTGCGGACCACATGCCATCCATGAAACAGCTCGTTTGCCTCCTGCTCCTGAACCTCACGTTCGTCATCCGTGCGGCTGAGTTGAGGCCCCCGCTTCAGCCCGACGAAGCGGCGGTCATCCGCGGCATCGTTTCCGTCGAGAACTACAACACGGCCACAGTCGTTGACATGCCCCGCTGGCTGTCCGACGGAATCAAGAGAGACCTAGCCGCGGTCGGTGTGGGGACTGGCTCACTTAAGGGTTGGATGATCGAGGTAAGAAGGGATCCACGGCCATACCGGGGCGGGTTTTTCTCCTGCTTATACAACGCCGACGGCCGGGTCGTGGCGCTCAACGGGAACGGCCCGTGGCTCCGGAACGATAGCTTGCGCGCGCTTAAGGCGATGCCTGAGCTGCGAAGCATCCATTGGGACCATAACGGCTTCCTGAGGGGCCATCCTGAATACGGTCTTTACGACGGCACAGGCTTCGATGCGCTCGCCAACTCCAAGCTGAGCGACATTAAGATCGGCCTTAGCTTCAACGACAAGGGGATGGAGCAATGCGCAAAGATCAAAGGATTGCGCGGCTTCAACACCACCCACTCGGGCGCCTCCGATTCGGGGGTCGCCTTTTTCAAGGGCCACCCCAATCTCGAGTCGTTCGGCATCAGCCAGTTGGGCATGGACAACGTCACGCAGCGCTCAATCGAGTTGATGGCCACCATGCCGAAGCTGACCCGGATTGCCTTTGGCGAGGGGTTCGCCACTTACAAAGGCGGGTTCGAGCACCTGGCCAAGTTCAAAGGCCGGCTGACCTCGATTGACCTCACGATGTCCATCGTCCTGCCCAGCGTCTGGACAAGCTCAAGGCCGATCATCCGCAGGCCACGATCAAAACCAGCCCGATCGCCGACATCAAGAAGCACGGGGCCGGGTTCTTGGCCGGCCGCCTGGCGGCTTGGATCAGTCCCGAAGCGGTGCAGATGCTCAAGGACGCCGCGCCGCTGAATGCGGCTAGCGAAGAGTTCCGGAAGAAGTAATCCGTCATCGCCATGCGCTTTTCCCTACTTCTCCTTCTGTCAGTCCTCGACCAAGGGCTCCATGCGGTGCCCGATTTCGAGCGTGAGGTGCGGCCGTTTTTGAAACAGCACTGCTACTCCTGCCACGATGCGAAGAAGGCGAAGGCGGGCTTTCGCATTGATGAATTGGGCACGGATTTCCTCAGCGGCAAGACGGCGGACGCCTGGCACGAGGTCATCAATCAAATCAACAGCGGC
Organism: Limisphaerales bacterium; assembly: GCA_046090965.1. GTDB lineage: Bacteria > Verrucomicrobiota > Verrucomicrobiia > Limisphaerales > SXTU01 > SXTU01. Next base: position 5,369 of record JBJTAU010000535.1, read on the forward strand.
GAAATGCCGCCGAAGAAGGAGCCGAGGCCGGATGCGAAGGCGGCCTTTGCCGTGGTGGAATGGGTGGGCGCGAATCTCAAGAATGCAGAGCGTCAGGCGCGCATGGCGGGCGGGCGCATTCTGATGCGGCGGCTGAACCGGCAGGAGTATGCGAACACGGTAGGCGACTTGTTCCGGCTGGACCCAAATTTTGTCGAGAAGCTGAAGCGTGAATTGCCTGCGGATGGTAAAGCGGAGGGCTTTGACCGCATTGGGAGTGCGTTGTTTTTCGACCAGACGCAGATGCTCGGTTATCTCGACTGGGCCGGGCAGATTGCCCGCGAGGCGGTGCAGAGCGCGCCGCCCACGCCTGCCAAATACGCATGGGAGGCCAATAAGCGCCTTGGCGAACCCGAGCGTCAGAAGGTGAATGAAAACCTCGATCACAAGATCGACACCGGTCCTCCGACGCACTTCAAAACCGAGAAGGGCATGATTATCCGCTCCGCCACGATGTATGGCGCGAAGAATGTGGAGTTCATCCACGCCCCGCCCGGTCCTCCGCCTTCGTTGAGCGACTTCGTCAAGGTGGACGGCTACTACCGCATCCGGTTCAAAGGGGGCGCTTCGCCCGGAGACCGTGGCACGCCGATCCAGGTCAGGCTGGTCTATGGCAGTGGTTCGCCGCTTGAGCAGACGATTCAGTTCCAGCCCAAGGGAACGCTGGAGCGCCCGGAGGTCACCGAGATGACCGTGTTTCTACGCGCCGGACAGCCAGGAATGACCAAGAACCTCCAAATCACTTGGAACGGTCTTTGGGATGCGCGCATCAACCATCCCGTGTGGGAGGATTTCAACTTTCGCATCATGGTGGCCCATGGAAGAATGGGGAAAGCCGCCGCGGACAAGAATTCCGAACTGCTGGCCAAGGTCAGAGCCGATCTCGACAAGGCCCTAGCGGACGCGAAGGCCTTCAACGGCACGCGATGGATCCACAACGAGAAATACAACATCGAAACGCTGCCCAAGCTGCTGCTCGACACCATCGAGGTTGAAGGGCCTGTGGTGAAAGAATGGCCACCGGCGAGCCATGTCGCGCTGGGTATTGATGACCAGACCGCGCGAGACGGGGCGGGACTCCGTGCCGTCTTTGCGAAGCTGCTGCCACGCGCCTATCGGCGGCCGGTCGAGGCGACCGAGGTGGACCGCCTCGTGAACATCGCCACGAAGTCCATGCGCGAGGAGAAAGCCGACTTTCACGCCGCGCTGCGGCTTGGGCTGCAAACGATGCTCTGCTCGCCGGGCTTTGTTTTCATCCAGGAGCCGCAGCCGCGCGCCGCTGCCGCCACCAAGGGCACACGGGCGCTGAACGACTTCGAAC
>JBJTAU010000536.1:0-5703 GCA_046090965.1 Limisphaerales bacterium
ACGGCCTGCGCTTCCGCGGCACGATCACCGTGCCGAAGGACGGCGAATACACCTTCTACACCGACTCCGATGATGGCTCGCGGCTGCTCCTCAACGAGAAACGCGTCGTGGACAACGATGGCATCCACCCGCCGCAGTTGCGCGAGGGCAAGGTCACGCTCAAGGCCGGCCCGCACGCGTTCGCGGTGGACTTCTTCGATGGCGGCGGCGGCGCGGAGTTGAAGGTGAGTTGGAAGGGGCCGGGCTTCGGCAAGCAGGAGATTCCCGCGTCAGTCCTGTCGCACGACGGCCAGCCGATGCGTCCGCTCGGCGACGCGCCGTTCGCTGTGGCCGCTACGAAGGCCGCGCGCGGCAAGGAACTCTGCGCCAGCGTCGGCTGCGCGGGCTGCCATCAGACCACGCCCGCGCGGATCGCGCCGACGGCGAAGGCTCCGGCGTTTGATGCGTTGAAATCGCTCGACGCCGGCTGTCTCGCCAGCGCGCCGGGCAAGACCGTGCCGAAGTTCAGGCTCACCGACGCGGAGCGCCAGGCGTTGCGCGCCACGCTCGTGCAGAAGGACGCGCTGAACGTCGCGCTCGACGCGAAGTCGCGCGTGCAACGGACGTTGGCGCAGTTCAACTGCACCGGCTGTCACCAGCGCGACGGCCAAGGCGGACCGGCGGCGGGCCGCGCGGTTTATTTTAGCCCAGCCATCGAGGCGGACCTCGGTGACGAAGGGCGCATCCCGCCGCACTTGACCGGCGTGGGCCACAAGCTGCGCGCGGACTGGCTGGAGCGTGTGCTGTGGCGCGGCGCGGCGGTGCGGCTCTACATGGCTACGCGCATGCCGCAGTTCGGCGAGGCAAACGTGAAGCACCTCGTCGTGGACTTCGCGGCGGTGGACGCGCGCGCGGCGAGCGGGCCTGCGCTCGCTGACGATCCCGCGCTCGCGAAGGCCGGGCACAAGCTCGCGGGCACCGGCGGCTTGAGCTGCGTCGCTTGCCACACCTTCGCGGGTCGGCCTTCGCTCGGCGTCCCCGCGCTGGACCTGACGACGGTGACGGAGCGGTTGCAGTGGGATTGGTTCCGTCGCTACTTGCTCGATCCGCAAACGCTGCGGCCCGGCACGCGCATGCCGCCGTTCTGGCCCGACGGCAAGGCGGCGAACAAGGACATCCTCGGCGGCGACACGGAGAAACAAGTCGCCGCGCTGTGGGCGTTTCTCGCGAAGGGCACGCAGGCCGAGTTGCCGCCGGGGCTCATCACGGGCAAACTGGAATTGGTCGCGACGAATGAGGCACTCATCTACCGCAACTTCATCGAAGGCGCGGGCTCGCGCGCGATCGGCGTGGGCCTGCCGGAGAAAGTGAACTACGCGTTCGACGCGAACGAGCTGCGGCTCGCGCTGCTGTGGCAGGGGCCGTTCATCGACGCTGCGCGGCATCGCACCGGGCGCGGCGTGGGCTACGAGCCGCCGCTCGGCTACGGCGTGACGAAGTGGACGGCCGGCCCGGCCTTCGCGCTGCTCGACAGCCCCGGCGCGAGCTGGCCGACCGAGACGGGTCGCAGCACGACCGGCCAGTTCCGCGGCTACACGCTCGATGCGCTCCAACGTCCCGCTTTCCGCTACACGCTCGGCGACGTGGTGGTCGAAGACTTCAGCGTCGCGCTCAACAGCGCGGTGGACAGCGGCTTGCACCGCACGCTCACGCTGCGCGCGGCGAAGCCCGTGGCGGGCCTGCACTTCCGCGCGGCGGTCGGCGCGAAGATCGAGGCGAAGGGTGGCAACACCTTCCTCGTGGACGGCAAGGTCCGCGTGAAGCTCACCGGAGCCGAAGCACACGTGCGCGAGAGCGGCGCGAAGCAGGAACTGCTCGTGCCGCTGAAGTTCAAGAACGGCGAGGTCAAACTCGTGGAAGAACTGGCTTGGTAAGCGGCGAACACCCCGAAATCTTTTACGCCCATGAAACTGAACGTTCTCCAAGCCAGCTTGTGCGCGGTGCTGCTCGCGAGCGCACTTCCCCTGTCCGGCGCTGACAAGAAATCCGCTGCCTCCGCCGCCGAGCGCGAGGCGGAGTATTACCGGCTCGTCACGCTGCCCACGCCGCCGGGCGTGCAGTTCGAGGCGGGCGCGCTGCTGTTCCTCGGGCCAGACCGGCTCGCGTGCTCGACGCGCATCGGCGAGATCTGGATCGCCGATGGCGTGCGCGGCGAAGCGCCGCAGCCGAAGTGGACGCGCTTCGCCAGCGGCCTGCACGAAGTGCTCGGCCTCGCGCAACGCGACGGCGGGATTTACGCCACGCAGCGCGGCGAGGTCACGCGCTTGAAGGACACGAACGGCGATGGCCGCGCGGACGTTGTCGAGACGGTCACGGACATGTGGGGCATTGACGGCGACTACCACGAGTATGCGTTCGGCTCGAAGTTCGACCGCGACGGGAACATCTGGGTCGTGCTCTGCCTCACCGGTTCGTTCAACAGCAACAACCCATATCGCGGCTGGTGCGTGCGTGTGTCGGCGGATGGCAAGGTGACGCCGATGAACTCCGGCGTTCGCTCGCCCGGCGGCATCGGCTTCAATCATCTCGGCGAAGTCTTTTACACGGACAACCAAGGCCCGTGGAACGGCGCGTGCAAGTTGCACTGGCTCAAACCCGGCGCGTTCGTCGGCCATCCCGGCGGGAATCGTTGGTTCGATTCCCCCGTGACAAAGGCGGCGATTGAGCAAGCGGGCTTGAAGAAACCGACCGAGCCAAACAGCGGCGGCCGACTCTACGACGAGGCGAAGCGCATTCCCGAGCTGCTGCCGCCGGCGCTGTATTTCCCGTATCCGAAAATGGGCCAGAGCGCGGCGGGCATCGCGTGTGACGTGAGCGGCGGGAAGTTTGGGCCATTCGCCACGCAGCTTTTCGTCGGCGACCAGACGCACTCGACGGTGATGCGCGTGGCGTTGGAGAAGACGCCGGATGGAAAGAATTATCAGGGCGCGTGCTTCCCGTTCAAAGCCGGTTTCGGCTCGGGCGCGCTGGCGTTGGAGTTTGCAAGCGATGCGTCGCTGTTCGTGATGGGCACGGATCGTGGCTGGGGCTCGCGCGGCGGCAAGCCCGTCGCGCTGGAGCGGCTCGTGTGGACGGGCAAAGCGCCGTTTGAAATCCACGAGATGCACGCGCTGCCCGACGGCTTCGAGCTGACCTTCACCGAGCCGGTGGATGCCGCGAGTGCGGGCGACGTGGCGAGCTACACGATGGAGGATTACATCTACATCTACCAAAGCGCCTACGGCAGCCCGGAGGTGGACAAGGGCAACCCGAAGGTCGTCTCCGCGAAAGTCGCGGGCGACGGCCGCAGTGTGCGGCTGAAGGTGGACGGCCTTGTCGAAGGCCACGTGCATGAGTTGCACGCGAGCGGCGTGAAGTCCGCGAAAGGCCAGCCGCTGCTGCACGACGCGGCGTATTACACGCTGAACCAGCTTCCCAAGCGGTAGGCCGGGAGGGTCACACCACCAGCGCCTTGGCCCGCTTGCGCATCTCCTCGATGAGCGAGAGCGCCACGGGCGGCAGGTTCGGATGGCGCAGCACGGCGACGGTGATGGGCTTGAGTCCCTCGATGGGCAGCACACGCAGGCGTTTGTCGAGCGGCTTGCCGGGGATGGCGACCGACAGCCCGATCCCGAATCCGTTGGCTGCGTAACTCTCCACCAACTCCAGCGAATTCACTTCCACGCCGGGCGGCCACACCACGCCACGGCGGGCGAGGCTGTCGGAAAAGCTCTTCGTGATGGTTTCAGTGGCTGGCGGGCTGATGAGGGTTTGGTCGATACGGTCGCGCTTGAGCAGATCATCGAGGCTGGCGAGCTTAAGCGTCTTGGGCACCAACAGGACGATGGGCACTTGAAGCAGCGGCTCCGACTGCACGCCCAGTGGTGGCGTGCCGTCGAGCACGGTGACGGCCAGGTCCACTTCCTGTTCAGCCAGCCATGTTTCGATCTGCGGCTGCACGCCTTCACGGAGCAGCACCTTCAGCTTGGGAAACTTGGGCCGCAGCATCTGCAGCATTTCGGGCAGATGGTCGCGCAGGATGATGAAGGAGGCCGCCAGGCGAACTACCTGCGTCGCGCCGCCGCGCACTCGCTCCTCGATGCCTTCGAGGCCGTCGAAGAACGGCTTGATGAAGTTGAACAGCTCTTCGCCGGCGTGGGTGAGCGAGAAGGGGCGGCGCTGGAAGAGCGGCCCGCCAAGGTAATCTTCCAGCGCGAGGATTTGGCCGCTGATGGCGGGCTGCTGGATGCCGTAGGGCATGTTGCGCGCGGCGGCACTGACGCCTTGATGCTTGGCGACGTAGTAGAACAGTTCGAGGTGATGGATGTTCAGCATGGCGTGGCGTGGTTGAGGCGAGTTGAAGGAAATTCGCTCCGCCAAGCAAGCGCGCCGTGGCCACGCTCGCCCGAGTGGGGTGGAACCTCTGGATCGATCGAAGGATCAGCCACGCTCTCACGAACGTGGCCACCCGCCCCCTACTTCACCCGCGCCAGCAGCCACGGGAGCAACTCGCTCGTGGCGATGCGCTCCTGCTTGCCATCGTCACGGTGGCGGATGGTAACGGTGTCCTTCACGCCGGCTTGCGGGCCGTCTTTCACGCCTTCGAAGGTCTCGAAATCCACCGTCACGCAGAACGGCGTGCCGGCTTCGTCCTGCCGCGCGTAGCGGCGGCCGATGGACCCGGCTTCGTCGTGGTAAGCCATCACGTGCCCGCGCAGTGACGCGAAGATTTCGCGCGCCTTGTTCGCCAGCTCGGGCTTGTTCTTGAGCAACGGCAGAACGGCGACCTTGATGGGCGCGATGCGCGGATGGAACTTCATCACCACGCGCGTCTCGCTCTTGCCCTTCGCGTCGGTCTCGGTGACTTCGGTGAAGGCGTTCGCGATCAGCGCGAGGATGAGGCGGTCCACGCCGGCGGACGGCTCGATGACGTGCGGGATGTATTGGCCCTTCGCGAGGCCGTCGGCGTCTTCCTGCGCCTCGGCTCCGGCCTTCGCGACTTCTACGCCCATCTTGGTGAGATACTTGAGGCGCGCCTGATAATATCGGTCCTTCAGCGCGATCTGCTTCTCCGGCGACAATTTGTTGAACGCCGTGCGCAACTCCTCTTCGAAGACGCCCATGGGCTTGCCCGAGCAGCGTTCGTGCTGCGAGAGATCGAAATCGCTGCGGGCCGCGATGCCTTCCAGCTCCTGCGTGCCGAAGGGAAACTTGAACAAAATGTCCACGCAGGCGCGGGCGTAGTGCGCCAGCTCCTCGGGCTTCTGCCAATACTCCTCCAGCGTGGTGCGCGGCAGGCCGATGCCCTCGTAGAACTTGATGCGCTCTTCGACCCAATACTGGTGCCACATCTGCCAGCCCCAGTTGGGCTGCGGCTCGCCGGGATGGCCCTTGGCCGCGGGCGTGGCGACCGCGCCGGTGACGGCCTCGACCGCTTCGTCCGGCGCGATGAAGAACTCCAGCTCCATCTGCTCGAACTCGCGCGAGCGGAAGGTGTAGTTGCGAGGCGTGACCTCGTTGCGGAACGCCTTGCCCATCTGCGCGATGCCGAAGGGGATTTTCTGGCGCGAGGTCTCGTGGACGTTTTTGAACTGCGCGAAGATGCCCTGCGCGTTCTCGGGGCGGCGGGAGCAGACGTTCTCGTCGTACTCGACCGGGACGTAGTGCGACGTGATCAGGAGGTTG
>JBJTAU010000537.1:0-2862 GCA_046090965.1 Limisphaerales bacterium
TTCGCCGAGCCACAGCACGGCCACGGGCACGCCCGCGACGGGTTGCCTCAGGATGGTCATCGCGGTGACGTTCACGTCCGTCTCGCGGATGACCACGAGCCAGAGTCCGTAGCCGAGGCTCGTGCAGATGAGGGAAAGGAAGGCGACCCAAGCCCACGCGCTGGCAGGCAACAGCTTCGCGGCTTTGAAGGTGGTGGGGCCGTCAATGGCGAGGTTGGCGAGCGTGCCGGCCACGAGTGAGACGGCGTGAAGTTTCATCGGCCCGACGCGGTCGAGCAGCGGGTTGCCCATGATGGAGTAGGCGGCCTCGCTGAGGAACGACGCAAAGAACACGGCGCTGGCGGCCAGCCCGGCCCACTTGAAGTCGTCGGCCCAGACGCGGTTCAGCAGCGCGACGCCAACGATGCCGAGGCTGAAGCCCAGCCAGCGTTGCGGCGCGATGTGTTCGCGGAGGAAAACGGCGGCGGCCACGGCGGTGAGCAGCGGCTCCACGGCCATGTGCACGGAACAGTTGCCGGCGGAGCCGAGGAGGTTACCGCCCACTTGCAACCGGTGGCCGACAGTGAAGACGATCACGCCCATGAGCGACGAGGTCCAGAGGTCCTTGCCGCGCGGCGTCGCGCCGGGCAGCCACGGCCAGACGAGCAACAGGCTCACCGCCGCGCCGCCGAAGCGCAGCGTGGCGATGCCGCCGTAGTCCAGATGCGGCTTGAGGGCCTGAATCGCGGAGAGCGACACGGCCCAGAAGACGTTGAACCGCAGCAGAAGGATGAGATGCGCCGGCTTCAAGCGGCGCGGAGTGTTTCGGGCGGGCGAGGGACCGTCGAGCGGAAAGGGCGGGGATCAGCGGCCTGGCAACACCGGAGCGGTGGTTGGCGGAAAAATCGGACTCGCCAAACCCGCGCGTTTCCCCAAAGTCTGCGCCCTGTTTTATGTCCTTGCCGTTGTTCATCGAACTGCAAAGCACCTTGCTCACTCTCGCCTTCGTCGAGAGTGCGTATGTCGAGGATACGACGCTTTACGTGGCCGTCCGCGACGAAGTGCATGAGTTCGAGTATGATGACGAGGAACAAGCGAATCGGGCGCTCTTGGAATTGCGCAACCTCCTCTCCGCCCGCAATCTCCTCCTCGGCTCGGTCAAGTAAGCCAACATCCCATGTTCACCGGAACCTACACCGCCATCGTCACCCCCTTTCTCGCCAACGGCCAGCTTGACGAAGCTGCGCTCGAGCGCCTCGTCAAGGCCCAGGTCAAAGGTGGCGTGGACGGCATCGTCCCCGTCGGCACCACAGGCGAATCGCCGACGCTCGACTACGAGGAGCACATCCGCGTCATCGAGCTAGCCGTGAAATTCGCCGCCGGTCGCTGCAAGGTGGTCGCGGGCACGGGCGGCAACTCCACCACCGAGGCCATCTATCTCACCAAAGCCGCCGAGGAAGTCGGTGCGGATGCCTCCCTCCAAGTCGCGCCCTACTACAACAAGCCCACGCAGGAGGGCCTGTTCCAGCACTTCAAGGCCATCGCCGACGAGACCGAACTGCCGCTCATCCTCTACCGCATCCCGGGCCGCTGCGGCATCGAGATCGCCGTGGACACCGTCAAGCGCCTCGCCGGCTGCTGCCCGAACATCGTCGCGATCAAGGAAGCCGGCGGCTCGTGCGACCGCGTCAGCCAGCTCCGCCAGAGTTTGGACCGGCACTTCAACATCCTGTGCGGTGATGATTCGCTCACGCTGCCCTTCATGAGCGTCGGGGCCGAAGGCGTCATCAGCGTCGCCAGCAACGTCATCCCGCGCGAGGTCAGCCACATGGTGGACTACTTCCGCTCCGGCCGCCCCGAGGCTGCGCTCAAGCTGCACGCGAAGTTCTACCCGCTCTTCAAGGATCTGTTCATCGAGACCAACCCGATCCCAGTCAAGGCTGCGCTGGCGATGCTCGGCGTGGTGGAGGAAAACTACCGGCTCCCCCTCGTCCGCATGAGCGCCAAGAACCGCGCGACGCTCAAGGCCACGCTGCAGGCTTGCGGGGTGTTGAAGTAAGCCGCAGCAAGTCCGCCAGTGCGGCGGGGACTTCGTTCAAGGCGCAGCCTTCGCCGAGGCCGGCTTGGCCCGGCTGGGCGGGGGAAGGTAGCGGTAGGCGTTGCTGGGATTGTCCGAGTCGTAGGCGTAGGCGTCGCGGTGGGTGAGGAAGTGTTTCACCTGCTCGACGGGGATGGCGAAGCCGAGGCCTTCGCCGAAGGTGATCTTCATGTTGGTCACACCCACGACCTCGCCGCGCAGGTTGAAGAGCGGGCCGCCGGAGTTGCCGGGGTTGATCTGCGTGGTGGTCTGGAGGTAGAGCGTGCCCTGCATCTGCCGGGTCTTGGTGCTGAGGATGCCTTCCGTGACGGTGCGCTCCAGGCCCAGCGGGCTGCCGATGGCGAAGACGCGTTCGCCGACGGCGAGCAGGTCGGCATCGCCGAGCGGGACGCGAGCGAACTTGGGAGCGTCCGGGTCCTCGATCTTGAGCAGGGCCAGGTCGGCGAACTTGTGCATGGCGATGATGCGGACCTGCTTGTAAGCGCGGCGCTCCAACTGGTTGTTGCGCTGCTGGTAGACCTGGACGGAAAGTTGGGTTTCACCCTCGTGGACGTGGAAGTTGGTGATGAGATGCCCGTCGTCGCTGATGAAGAAGCCGGCGCCGAGGCCGCTGGGAGTGCGGACCTGCACGACGGCCTGGCCATGCTGGGCCATGAGTTCGCGCACGGTGCGCTCGGGTGGCGGGGTGAGGTTGACGGTGAAAAGGTTCTTTGTGGCGGTGGCAGGTTGGGCTGGGGCTGAGGACTTTGCGGTAGGCTCGGTGGTCTTCTTGCCGGTCTTGGTGG
>JBJTAU010000538.1:0-3644 GCA_046090965.1 Limisphaerales bacterium
CCCAACGTGGACCTGGTCAACGTCCACCTGCAGAATTACAGCTACCCCACCCCGCACCACGCCATCCGCATCTCCGTGCCCGTGGAATACGAGGCGCCACCCAACAAGGTCCGCCGCATCCTGCTCCGCGCCACGGCGGACGTGCCCGGCGTCTTGAAGGAGCCGTCTCCCGAGGTCTATCTCAAGGAGTTCGCCGACAGCACCATCAACTACGAGATCCGGGTCTGGATCGAAAAGGACGCCGAGCAGGACCGCATCGCCGACGGCATCCGCACCGACGCATGGTATGAGCTGCGCCGCGCCGGCCTCACCATGCCGTTCCCGCAGCGCGTGGTGCAATACCTCCGCCCCAAGGACGAATCCGACGCCCAGGCCCGGCACATCGCCGACATCCTCGGGCGCAACATGATCTTTGGCGTGCTGGACGAAGCGCAGCGCCAGAAGCTCGTCGTGGGCGCGCTCAAACAGCTCTTTGGCAAGGGCGAGCGCATCTTCCGCCAGGGCGAGGAAGGCGGCGCGCTCTACGTCGTCGTGGATGGCGAGGCGGATGTGTATGTGGAAGCCGAAGGCCACTCGACCCGCGTCAACGTGGTCCGCAGCGGCGAGTGCCTGGGCGAAATCTCCCTCCTGACCGGCGAGAAACTCAGCGCCACCGTCGTGGCCACCACGGACGCGGAGGTCGTCCTCGTCGCGCGTGAGCGCGTGGCCGAGGTGCTGCGCGAGTCCCCCGAGCTGGTGGAGAAGCTCGGTGAAATCCTCGCCCTGCGTCGCCTCGAAACCGAGGTCATCCTCGCCGAGTCCCAGACCCAACGCAGCAAGACCGTCGTGCCCAAGTCCCAGGAGGAATACGCCAACGACTTCCTCAACAAGATGAAGGACTTCTTCTCGGTCTGACGGGCTGGCTCCGCCAGTCCGGTCAGTGGGCGAAGCCCTTTTCGTCCTCGGGCAGTGGCTTGTCGTTCGTCTCCGGCGCGAAGGGCAGCACCGCCAGTCCAAGCAGGAAGACGCAGCACATCGTGAGCGCCGCCGGCCGCATCGGCTCGGGCGAGCTGGCATAGACTTCGGTCTTCAGCAGACCGATCACCGGCACGCCCGCCGCTGCGAGGAAGCGCCCCACGTTGTAGCAGAACGAGGTGCCCGTGCTGCGCAGGTGCGTGGGGAACAGCTCCGGCAGGTAGATCGCATACACGGCGAAGACCGAGAGCTGGAAGAAGCCCATGATCGGAATCAGCCAGAAGGTCTGGCTGGCGTCGCGGTAAAACCAGAACGCGCTGGCCGTCGCCAGCAGCGCGGTCGAAAAGGCCAAGCCAAACGCCGTCTTGCGCCCGAGCTTCGCCGCCACCCAGCTCGCCGTCAGCATCCCGAAGAACGCGCCGATTTGCAGCGTCAGCAGCCCCCAGCTCGCCCACTTGTCCACCAGCGGCCCGATGGTCTTGGTCTCGATGGACTTTTGGATTTCAGGGGCCGGCAGGCCTTGCTTGGTGAGGTCCGCATGCGCGTCCTTGATGACCTGCGGCACGGTGTCGGTGGAGGTCGCGGCGGCGGCGGCGGTGGTCGCCTTGGCGTAGTCCACATAGGCGGCGGTGTAGGACTTGCGCAACACGGTGCGCACCAGCTCCGGCGTGTAGAAGCCGATGCCCCACAGCCCGATCACTCCCGAGCACACCAGCAGCATCCCGAGGTTGGCGTTCCGGCGCCAGCGCGGCGTGCTGAAGAGTTCGCCATAGGTGAAGGCGCTGTGCTTGTTCAACTCGCCGGAGTCCTTCAGCTGCTGCCAGCGCTCGGGCTCCTTCATGCGCATGCGAATGATGAGCGCGAGGAAGGCCGGAATGGCACCGATGACAAACATCCAGCGCCACGAGCTGCCCAGCGCAATGGCCCCGGACCTCTCCAAATTTGCCATGCCCATCCCGATGAGCGCGGCGGAAATGTTCCCCAGGGCCGAGAGCGCCTGCAACGAGCCGAGCGCGCCGGAACGGGCCGAGGCCGGCATCACCTCCGCCAGCAGCGCCACGCCCACCGCGAACTCGCCGCCCACGCCCAGCCCGGTGATGAAGCGGTAGAAGGCGAAATCCCAGAACGTCTGCGACAGCGCGCTCAAGCCGGTGCAGAGCGAGTAGATCAGGATCGTGATCATCATCGTCTTCGCGCGCCCGATGCGGTCGCCCAGCACACCGAAGACCAGCCCGCCCGTGGCCCAGCCGCAGAGGAAGATCGAGGTCGCGTAACCACCCCACAGCAGTGGGTCTTTGCCGGCGGGCAGCAGCGCCTTCATCGCCGGCCCGCGCGACAGCGTGAAAAGCTGCTGGTCGAGGCAGTCGAAGAGCCAGCCCAGCGCCGCCACCGCGAAGACAAACCAGTGATAGCCGTTGAGTTGTTTCCACCAAGGTCCGTCGCTGGTTGTGTTGGGTGAACTCATGAGTGTCAGCAGTGCGCGTTGTGCCGGAAGAACGAGTTGTTACCTACACGTAATGATTGGTCGCGCCAAGGCTTAATTCCCCGCGGCTCCCGGGCTGCGCCAACCGGTGAAACCCCGCCCCCCGGCCAAGGGCGGCTTCCCATCCGGCGGCGGCTTGCTACGCTCCCGGCACACATGAGCGACCACCAACCCGTATCGCCCACGGCCTCACCGCCCGCGCCCGCGCCCGCCGCGCCGCGCCTCATGTCGCTCGATGCCCTGCGCGGTTTCGACATGTTCTGGATTCTTGGTGGCGACTTCGTCGTCACCACGGCGGGGAAGATGTCCGGCGGCAATGACCAGACGTGGACGCTCTTCGGCTGGCTCGCCGGCCAGTTCCGGCACAAGGACTGGGACGGCTTCGCATTCTACGACCTGATCTTCCCGATGTTCGTCTTCATCTCCGGCGTGTCGGTCGTCTGGTCGCTGACGACGGAGACGCAACTTCACGGCCGGGCCGGCGCGTTGCAACGCGTCGCCCACCGCGCCGCGCTGCTCTTCCTGCTCGGCATCTTCTACTCCGGCGGACTCACGAAGGAATGGCCGGACATCCGCGTGCTCGGCGTGCTGCAACGCATCGCGCTCGCCTACCTCGGCGCGGGGCTGGTCTTCTGCTTCGTCGGCGCGCGGATGAAGGCGCTGGCCGGCATCATCGCGGGCATTCTCATCGGCTATTGGGCGCTGCTGAACTTCGTCCCCATCCGCGACATCGCGCTGGACAAGGCCAAGCTCGCCGAACTCGCCGAGAAGTCCGGTGAGGCGCGTGGAGCCATCGCGCTCAAGTCGGAGACGAACCCCTCCGCGACGCAGAACAGCCCCGCGTGGCGCACGGCCGAGGAACTCTTCCGCCAGACCAAGGCCACGACCACCGGCCTGTTCGGCCCCGGTCACAACCTTGTCAATCACCTCGACTTCCAGTTCCTGACCGGCCGCAAATACGACCTCTTCTACGACCCCGAGGGTCTGCTCAGCACGCTGCGCGCCGTGGCCACGTGCCTGCTGGGCGTGCTCGCCGGCGTGTGGCTGCGCCGCGATGACTTCTGCGACAAGTGGAAGGTCATCTACCTCCTGAGCGCCGGCGCGCTTGCGGTAATCGCTGGCTTCGCGTGGGGGATGTCCTTTCCCGTCGTGAAGAAAATCTGGACCTCGAGCTTCGTGCTCGTGGCGGGCGGCTACAGCGCGCTGC
>JBJTAU010000539.1:0-6421 GCA_046090965.1 Limisphaerales bacterium
GAGGCAGGACCGGGCGGTCAGGTGCATGGCGAAATGGATCCTATCGCTGCGCGGTTTTGGCCGCGCCGGCACCGATGCAGAAGAGGTGCTTGTCGCCGCGCAGGTAAAGGCGGCCGTCGCTGATGGCGGGCGAAGCGTAAGTGGGTTCGCCCAGCTCGTTCTTCGCGACCAGATCGAAGGTCTTGCCCGGCTTCACCACGTAAGCCACGCCGTCGTCGTTGAGGAAATAGACCAGGCCGTTGGCGGACACGAGCGAGGCGTGGCTGCGGCCAATCTTCTCGGACCAGAGCGGTTCGCCGGTCTTCGCGACGAGGCAGTTGGCGTGGCCTTGGTCACCGATCACGAGGAAGTAATCCCCTTCGCTGATCGGTGAGGGCACGTAGGAAACCATGCTGGCCTTGGTGTGGTGCCAGGCGACTTGCGGATGCGTGATCTCCGCGTGGTGGTAAATGTCCCCGAGGTCGCCCTTGCCATCGTGGCGGAGGCCGAGCAAGTGGTGCTGCGGAAAGCCTGCGGTGAGAAAGAGCAGGTCAGCCTTCTCGTTGTAAACGAGCGACGCGACGTATTGCTCGGTGGGACCTTTGAAATACCAGTGCAGCTTGCCCGTGTCGGGGTCGTAGCTGGCGGTGGATTTGTCGCCGGCCATCAGCATCTGCGTGCGGCCGGAGAGCGTGCGGATGAGCGGCGCGCAATAGCTGCGGGTCTTGTTGGCGCGCGGGACTTTCCAGAGCGTCTTGCCGGTGGCCTTGTCCAGCGCGGCAAGGTAACTCTCGCCGTCGTGGTCGCCGTTCACGATGACCTTGTCGTGGTGCAGAATCGGCGAAGTGCAGAAGCCGTGGACGCTCTTGAAGACACCGGGCCGCACGAGCCATTGCTGCTTGCCGCTGAAGTCATACGCGGCGACGACCATGTCCTGCACGTCGAGGAAGGCGACATAAACGAGCTTGCCGTCCGTGGCGGGCGTGCTGGAGGCGTGGCTGTTCTCGCGATGTTTCTTCTCGAACGGCGACTTCACCACGACTTGCTCCCAGAGAATCTTCCCCGAGTTCTTGTCGAGGCAGATGAGGTTGCGACCCTCGGTCTCCGCGATCGCGCCGACGGTGAACAAGCGGTCGCCCCAAGTGATGGCCGAGGCATGGCCGCCGGCGAGGGGCGTCTTCCACAGCACGTTCTCCGTGCCGCTCCATTTGACCGGGACGTTCTTCTCCAGACTGGTGCCATCGCCGCGCGGGCCGCGCCAGCCGGGCCAGTTCTCGGCGAGGGCATGGTGGGCCAGGGCCAGCAGGGCAGCGACGAGGAGAGAGCTTTTCATGGATTGGTTCTGCGGACGCGGCGGCGCGTGCGTGGGGACTCAGACTCCACGCTCCGGCGAGGTATTTAACCCGAACGCGCGGAGAACGAACGGGCGATGGCCCTCGCGAAGTGGCGCGGCAAGCCGTGCCTGCCTGGACTTGTCGGCGCTGGGCCGGCCGCGTAAAGCTGCGCCAGCAACCATGCCCGCGCGCAATCCACTCCCTAGTTGGTTCGTCTTGGCTTCGTCCACCGCGCTGCTCGGGGTGGCGCTGGCGCAACCGGTGAAGTCAGCCATGAAACCTCACCCCGCCGCCGTGCCGAACACCCACACGCCCGGCGAGGTGGACCGACCGGAATTGGTGCCCTTCATCATCCCGGAGCCGGCGAAGCTGCCGGGCATCGTCGTGGACGAGGTCGCGGCGGTGCTGGTGGGCCAGTGGCAATACTCCACGCACACGCCGCCCTACGTGGGGCTGGGCTACCTGCACGACTTGAAGGAAGGCAAAGGCCGGAAATCCGTCACGTTCACGCCGGACTTGCCGCGGGCGGGCCGTTACGAGGTGCGTCTGGCCCACTGCTACAACATTCGTCGCGCGACGAACGCGCCCGTCACCATCCACCACGCCGACGGCGAGGCGACGCTGCGCATCAACCAGCAGGAGGAACCGCCGCACGGGCGACTCTGGCGCTCGCTGGGAACCTTCCGCTTCGCGGCGGGCACCAATGGCTGGCTGCGCATCTCGACCGAAGGCACCGAGGGCAAATATGTCATCGCCGACGCGGTGCAGTTTTTGATGGTGCCGGAAGCGCAACCGCGGCGGTGACCAGCTCACTCGCGCTTGAGCTTGCCCAGCATCTCCAGCAGTGCCGCGAGGATTTTCTCCGACGCCTGTTCCTCCAGCCGGTTCGTGCCCAGCCATGTTTCGTAGCCGCCGAGCCGGTGATGTTCCGGCGTGGGCAGATAGCCGAAGTAGCCGTTGGCGATGGAGAAAATGCAGCTCGGTTGGAACGGGCTCTTCGCCTTCAGCGCCAAGCCCGTTTCCACAAACGTCTCGCATGGGATGCCGCCCAGCCCGATGCCGCCCACGCGCAGCGCCTGCACGGGAATTTTCAAAGTGGTCGGCGACGCCGCGAGATCGATCGTCCGCTGCGCGTAAATTTCTTCGAGCGTCGCGGGCCGCGCCACGGTTCGCGGGCGCGCGAGCACTTCTTTCGCGCGGTCCAACTGCTCTGGCGTCTCGCGGCGGCGCGCGAGGTCCAGTTCGCGCAACTCGCCCCGCAGCGGCACCCAGTCGTGATACTGGATGCCTTGCAGCGCCTTGAACGCCACCGCCGCCACGTCGTCCGCCACGAGCTTCATCTTCGTGTAAGGCTCTTCCTTCACGCCGGGCTTGCTGAAATCGATGTTGTTGATGTTGCCGCTCGTGCCGTTGGCGAGCAGCGCGACGAATGCCGGACTCTGCCGATCCGCGCCGAGCAATTGCTGGAGCCGGTCGCAGAACAGCGGGAAATAATCCGCCGAGATATGCCCGCCCGGCACGCCGCCGACGTAGTGCAGCGAATAGTTCGCCATCACCGCGATCGGCTTGCCGTCCGGCGACTGCACGGAAAGCAAAACGATCTCCGGGTCGGTCGGTCCGGAGGGGCGATCAAGGTCCTTGCTCGCGCGGCCTGGGTTCATCTTCACCAAGTCGTTCGTGCTGCCGAAGGGATTCACCGGCATCGTGCCGGGCTTGAGAAACCAGCGGCGGTTGAAGACGTGTCGCGGCTCGCTGCCGGTGGCCCAGCCGATGCGCGCGGGCGCGAGGTTGTTCATCGCGCGCCGCACGCCATCCGCGATGCGCCGCGCGACGAACCGCTGGTAGTCGTCGAGCGGGCGGTTGACTTGAAAACGATTCGTGCCCAGCGCGCTCGTCGCGGAGTGCGTGTGCGTCGCCGACATCAGCAAATGCGCGCCCGGCAAGTCCGTCTCGGCCGTCACCAGTCGCCGCGCTTCATCGAAGACCTCGCGTGCCGCGCCGAGCAGATCGCACACGACAAGCGCGACGCGGGCCTCGCCGTTGTCGAGCACGAGGCAGCGCGCGTGCAACTCATCGTGGATGTGCGTGGAGGGAATCGGATGAAAGCCGCCGATGATGTCGCCGCCGATGGCCGGGGTGAGATTGCTCGTGGCCGCGCCCGCGCGGAGCGGCTTCGGCTTGTCCGCCGCGCCGAGGGGGAGGATGAGAAGCGAAAGCAGCAAGACGGAGAACGCACCACAGAGACGGGCAAGGCGCAGAGAAGACAGGGACGTGGCCAACCGCCGCCTGAGTTCTTTCCGCTTCGCCTCTGCGCCTCTCCCGCCTCTGCGGTGCACTCCCATCCCGCTGTAACCCCAGCCCAAATAACACTGTCCATTCCTGCGTTCGCTCGGTGTCATATCCGCCATGAAACTTCCCTCCTCCGCCCTTGTCACGTCCGCTTTCCTGCTCCTGCTCGCCGCGTCCGCCCGTGCCGACTTGAAGCTCCCCGCCATCTTCGGCGACCACATGGTGCTCCAGCGTGACGCTGTTGTGCCCGTGTGGGGCACGGCCACGCCCGGCGAGGAGGTCACGGTGTCGATCGCGGGACAGACCGTAACCGCGAAGGCCGGCGCGGACGGCAAGTGGTCCGTGAAGTTCGCGAAACTCTCCGCCGCCGGTCCGCACACGCTCACGGTGAAGGGCAACAACACCGTGACGTTCTCAGACGTGCTCGTGGGCGAAGTCTGGCTCGGCTCCGGCCAGTCCAACATGGCGATGCAGGTGAGCCGCGCGAAGGACTTCGAGGCGGAGCAGGCCGCCGCGAAGCTGCCGTCGATCCGCATGTTCACGGAGGCTTCGCCGAATTCGCCGATCGCGCAGTTCATGGGCAAGGGCGAGTGGGTGGTGTGTTCGCCGGAGACCGTCGGGCGGTTTTCTGCGACGGCGTATTTCTTCGGACGCGAGCTACACAAGTCGCTTAACGTGCCGGTCGGCCTCATCAATTCCTCCGTCGGCGGCACGCCCATCGAGTCGTGGATCGCGCCCGAGACCCAGCGGAATTCCCCTGCGTTGAAAGACTTTTTCGCCGCGCGGGAACAGGCTGAGAAAGCGGCGAAGCCGGTGGACCCGGCTCAGACCAAGGCAAAGTTCGAAGCCGATCTGGCGAAATGGCAGGAGGCTGCGAAGAAGGCGAAGTCCGAGGGCAAGCCTGCGCCAAAGCGTCCGCAGGACCCGGCCGCGATCGCCGGGCGCAAAGGCGACGTCGGTGGCCTTTTCAACGGCAAGATCTCGCCGCTCATCCCCTACGCCATTCGCGGCGCGCTCTGGTATCTGGGCGAGGCGAACTCCACGCCGGAGAAGGCTCATTTTTACGAAGCTCAGCTCCGGTTGCTTGTGACCGACTGGCGAAAGTTGTGGGGCTACGAGTTTCCGTTCGTGTGGGTGCAGCTCCCGAACTTCGGCGGCGCTGGCCGCAACTGGCCCGCCGTGCGCGAGGCGATGCTGAAGACGCTCGCGCTGCCGCACACCGGCATGGCCATCACCATCGACATCGGCGAGGAGAAGGACATCCATCCGAAGAACAAACAAGATGTCGGCCGCCGCCTTGCCGCATGGGCGCTCGGCACGGTGTATGGGCAGAAAGTCGCCACGAGCGGTCCGCTGTCCACCGGGCATCAAGTGCGCGGCAGCGAAATGGTCCTCAGCTTCAAGCACACCGATGGCGGGTTGGCTGCGAAGGGCGGCGAACTGAAAGGCTTCGTCGTCGCTGGCGCGGACCAGCAGTGGAAACCTGCGACCGCGCGCATTGAAGGCGACACGGTCATTGTCAGCAGCGCGGACGTGAAGCAACCCGTCGCCGTGCGCTACGCGTGGGAGAATTGGCCGACGTGCAACCTCTACAACGGAGCCGGCCTGCCCGCGTCGCCTTTCCGCACGGATGATTGGAAGTGAGCGCGAAGTTCATCCGCCAGGTATCGGTGTTATCGTGCCGGCGTTGATTTGCCAGCGGTGCAAGTCGCGGCCCAGATCACGCGGCCAGTTCTCCTCCGTGCAGGTCATGAACACCTGACCGCGAGCATGATGGGCGCGCTCCAGCAGCGGCAACAGGCCGGCGCGGCGCCTCGCGTCCAACTCACCCATCACATCGTCAATGAGCAGCACCGGCGGGGCGCCGAGGATGCCGGTGACGTATTCCGCCTGCGCTATCTTGAGCGCGATGGCGAGCGTGCGCTTCTGGCCCTCGCTGCCGAATTGCGCTGCGGGGCGGTCATTGAGCAGGAGCAAGAGGTCATCGCGATGGGGACCGACGAGCGTGGAGCGGTAGGTGCGCTCGCGGTCGCGGGCGCGCGCCAGTTCGACGGCGAAGTCGGCTTTCACGCTGGGCTGGTATTCGAGGCGAAGTTCCTCGGCGGCGTGCGAAATGCGACGGTAGGCGAGGCGAGCGAGCGGCGAGATGCGCGGGAGCAATTCGTTCCGCGCCGCCATGAGTTGGTTGCCGACGCCGACAAGTTCTTGTGAAAAACTGTCGAGGAGCGCGGGGTCGGGCGTGCGGTGTTTGAGCAAGGAATTGCGCGCGCGGAGCGCCTGGGCGTAGCGCTGGAGCAGCGGCAGATAGTTCGGTTGCGTCTGGGCCAGCAGCAGGTCGAGAAAGCGGCGGCGAGTGCGTGCGGCGCCCTTCACGAGTTGCAAATCCTCCGTGCAGAAAACCACGGCGCGCAGCGTGCCGAAGTAGTCCACGAGCCGCCGCACGGGTTGGTGGTCAACGGAGATTTTCCTCTCTGCGAGCGACCAATACATCCTGATTTCGTGCCGCGCGACGCCGACTACGGACGCGCCAACAAAATAGCCCTTCGCAGCGTGCCGGACCATTTGCGCGCCCCCGACACCGCGGAAGGAACGCAGCGTGGCCAAGAGGTAGATTGCTTCAAGGGTATTGGTCTTCCCTTGAGCATTGTCGCCGAGAAGCAAATGGAAACCGGGGCTGAAATCCGCGTCCAGACGCACGTAGTTGCGAAAATCCCGGAGTCGCAGATGAGTCAGATGCACGCGCGAAGCCTAGCGATGCAGGCCTAGGATAGCGAGTGATCGCACGGGCAGGCTGCGTTCACGCGACTGTTTGGGTAACC
>JBJTAU010000540.1:0-9499 GCA_046090965.1 Limisphaerales bacterium
GCCGACACGCGCGACAGCGAACTCGCGCGGCTGCGGCCCGCGCAGGAACAGTTCACCAAAGTGGCTCGCGCACGCGCCTGCGCTACGAGGACACAATCCAATTGCCCACCAGCCGCGCCATGCGCATGGCCGCGAGCCGCGATGGCAAACGCGCCGCGTTCGGCTGGCTGTGCCTGAGCGAACCGGCGGCAGCCTACCAGTCGCAGCGGCAGGCTGTCTCCGTTTGGAGCGTGAATCCAAGGCGCCCGCTTTGGAACGCGGCGGTGAGCAGAGATATGTCCACACCCGCGCTGCCGCAACCGGCGGCGGACTTTCCGGCGCTGGTGAACTTTCGGCTCGCGGCGACGGTGGTCGAGCCTGGCACCGTGACCGCCGCTGTCGCGCTGAACGCGGACTGCTCGCGAGTGGCCGTGCTGGAATACGCAGTGCAAGTCTGGGTGCGCAGCGGCCCAGCCATCGGCAAGTGGGACCCGCCGATCCATTTGCTGAACTTTGTCCCGCACCAGCGCGGGCGGCTGCGGGTCTTCGATGGCAACGGCAAGGAACTGCTGCGCGAAACGCTGCCGGAACCGGGGCTGTTCGAGCTGGGCTTCGGCGGTGACGCGGATGCGCTGTGGTGCTGGCCGGCGTCGTGGTTCGCTCGCGGCATGGCAGGTGAACCGTGGCTGCCGGTGCGGGCCGAAGCACGCACCCTGTATCGCGTGAGCGTGCCGACGCGTAGCGCCGTGGCGATGGCTTTGCCCGATGCCGTGTCCGACTGCGCGCCGTGCCCGACGGATGGACGCGCTTGGGTCGCCGATTGGAGCGGAGCCGCGACGCTGCTCGATGCGGCGGGCAAAGTGATTTCAACCGTGAAGCTGGGCGCTCCCGCGCGGCTGGCGTGGAGCGGGGCAGGAACTTTCGCCGTGGCCGGCACGGCGGACGGAAAGCTGTTCCGCATCGAACGCGACGGGAAGCTGGCTTGGCAGCATGCGCTCGCGGTCACGGAGCCGTTCGGAGCACCGAGCGCACGTGCCGGCGACTTGCAGTCGCCGCCTCGTGCCACTTCGACCAGCAAAGACAGCGACTACAAGTCGCCGGCCCTGACTCCGCCGCCCGAAGTCGTCGCGGGCATTCCGGTGCATCAAGGCGGGCGCATCCCCGGCGAGCACGCCTATGTCGGCGACATCTGGCTGCTCAAGCTTGGGCGTGACGCGGTGCTGGTGGACGCGGGCGGAACGTCGGGCTTCGCGACTTCGCAGGCGCGGGTGCGGGCGTTGGGCTGCGAGCGCGTGACCCATGTGCTGCACACGCATTCGCACGGCGACCATTGCGGCGGCGCGTATCTGTGGCGCGCGGCGGGTGCGAAGATCGTGTCTCCGAAGTCCGCCGCGCTCACGCTCACCTGGCTCATGCCGATGCTCACGGACTACGGCATCTATCCGCCGCGCCCGCTCGACGTGCCGCTGCCGCTCGCGCGCGTGGGCGACGAGACGGAGTTCACCGTGTCGGGCCAGAAATTCCGCGCACTCTTCGTGCCTGGGCACAGCTTCGACCTGACGGTTTACATGACGGAGCTGGGCGGCAAGCGCGTGGCCTTCACGGGCGACCTCGGTTTCGAGCGCGAGAGTGACATCGTCCACCGCTGCTGGGGCGACGCGGAGAAGGCGCGGCCTGTCATCCAGGCCATCCGCGAGAAGCTGCTGGCGTGGAAGCCCGACGTGGTCTTCACCGGCCACGGCGTGCGGCCAAACGGGACGGAGTGGGTGGAAGATTTGCTGCGCCGCTCGGAGGAATCGCTTGCGAAAGCGGGCGTCAGAGGAGATAGCAAATGAACTTGCAGCCGCTGAACCACCGCCCGCTCTCCCGCCGCGAAGTCCTCCACCGCACGTCGCTGGGCTTTGGCTCGCTCGCGCTGGCCGGACTGATGAACAGCCGTGCGTTCGGCGCGGGGCTGCCGCCGGGTTCGCCGCATTTCGCGCCGCGGGCGAAGCGCGTCATCTTCGCCTACATGAGCGGCGGCGTGTCGCATGTGGACTCGTTTGACCCGAAGCCCGAGCTGGCGAAGCGCCACGGCCAGCCCATGCCCGTGCCGGTGAAACCCACGATGTTCAACAACAACGGCAACATCATGGCCAGCCCGTGGGAGGCTAAGCCGCGTGGCCAGAGCGGCGTGGTGATGACGGATCTCTTCCCCAAGCTTGCCGGCCTTGCGGACGACCTCGCGGTGATTCGCAGCATGACCAGCAAGGTCAACGAACACGCACAGGGGAATTACGCCTTTCACACCGGCTTTCCCTTCATGGGCCATCCCAGCGCGGGTGCGTGGTGCAGCTATGGTCTTGGTGTGGAGAACCAGAATCTGCCCGGCTTCGTGGTCTTGCAGAGCGGCGGGGCGACGGCACCACACGGGGGCGTGGGGCTGTTCAGCAACGGCTATTTGCCCGCGCAGCATCAGGCCAGCATCATCCGCGTAGACGGCGACCCCGCGCTCCCGAACATCAAGCCCCGCGAGCAAGCCGACGCGCAGCGCGCGCGCCTGAACTTCATCCGTTCGCTCGACGAGCCCTTCGCCCAGACCGCTGGCGACGCCGCCATCGAAGGGGCCATCCGCAATTACGAAACCGCTTACCGGATGCAGTCGGCTGTGCCCGAGTTGTGCGACATCTCCGGCGAGAGCGAAGCGACGAAGCGCCTCTACGGTCTCGACTCGCCGCACAAGCAGTGCGCCAGCTACGGGATGCAATGCCTCGTCGCGAGGCGGCTCATCGAGCGCGGCGTGCGCTTCGTGGAATTGAGCTGCCTCAACGAAAGCATCGGCGCAGGCAACGCGCCCAACCCGTGGGACCAGCACGGCAAATTGCGCGAAGGCCACGGCGCGATGGCGCATCAGGTGGACACCGGCCTCGCCGGCCACATCACCGACCTGAAGGCGCGTGGTCTCTTCGACGACACGCTGATCCTTTTCAGCGGCGAGTTTGGGAGAACGCCCTTCTCGCAAGGCAGCGATGGGCGCGACCATAATCCGTTCGGCTTCAGCCTGTGGCTTGCGGGCGGTGGCGTGCGCGGTGGCACGGCCTTCGGCGCGACGGACGAGCTGGGTTACTACGCGGTGGAGGACAAGTGCGAGATCTACGATCTCTACGCGACCGTGTTGCACCTGCTCGGCATCGACCACGAGAAGTTGACCCACCGCTTCGGCGGCCGTGACTTCCGCCTGACGGACGTGCATGGGCACGTCATCCGCGAAGTGGTGGCGTAGGGAACGGCGGCTTTGAAGGAGCGCGGTTCAGACAGGCACAGGCACAGCTTGAGCGGTGGGGACGACTGGGATCGCGAGGGGAGTCAAGCTCGCGGGGCGCAGACCGACATCGCGCAACGCCCGCCGCAGTATCTCGGTGGAGAGGCGGTTGCGGTCCAACTGGTCCACCGCCCGTCCGCTGCCCGGTTCGGCGAGGTCCTCGCCTCTGGCCAGCAGGATGACGGGCGCAGTGCGACCGAGCGCCTGCATGTCCAGCAGCAGATCGGTGCCGTTGCGGTGGCCCATGCGCACGTTGACGAAGCACAGGTCAAACTGCTGGCGGCGCAGCATGCCCACGGCAAAGGCGTAGGTGGAGGCCCACTCGAGGACGAAGCGGCGCGGCGCGATTTCATCCAGGAGGAACATCATCTGGGCGAAGTAGTCGTGTTCAGGGTCCACGAGCAGCAGGCGCATTCGCGGGGGAGTCTGGTGATTCATAAGTTTTCAGGGGTGGTGGATTGAATCCGCTGGCGGGCGCCTTCGCACGTTACGAAGGCGCCCGCCACGGCTAGGGGCGGGCCGCAACGCACCGGGGCCGGAATCGGGTCCAGCGGCCGGCAGGTTTGCGCGGGTCTCATAGGTGCCCTGGCCGGTCCTTGTCTGCCAGGGCACCGGTGTTGAGCGACCTCAAGGATGGGTACATCTTCGCGGAGAACAACACGGAAGATACCCGACAAACCTTGGGCCTTACCGCGCGGCAACCCGAGCGAGGGGCGGCTCGCAGAGGCCCTGCTCCATCGCGAAATGGGTGAGCGCGGCGACACTGTGAAGGTCCAGTTTGCGCATGAGCCGCTCACGCAAAGTTTTCACGGTGGCGAGAGCGATGCCTCGGCGCTGGGCGATGGTCTTGTTGCTGTGGCCTGCGGCGATAAGCGTGATCACGTCCCGTTCCCGCGCGGTCAAGCATGCCGCGTCGGGTCCGGCTGCGGCCACGGGCGGGCCAGCCAGCGAGGCCATCATCGCGGCGGCGACTGGTGGACTGAAAAACCCTTCGCCGCGATACACAGCCTCGATGGCGCGGATCACATTTCCTCGGGGGCGGCGTCCTTCAGCAGGTAGCCCCGGGCGCCGCTGCGCGCCACCTCGGCGACATACTCGCGATTTTCGTAGACGCTGAGGATGAGCACGCGCGCGGTGGGCACAAGCGCGCGGAGCCGTGCGGTGGCGACGAGGCCGCTGATGCCGGGCCTGTTGCTGTCCCTGAGCACCACGTCGGGTTGGAGGCGCGCAGCATGGCGCAGCGCCTCCTCGCCGCTGGCCGCCTCGCCGACGATCGTCAACTGCGGTAACCGAGCGAGACAGGAACGGAGGCCCTCCCGCACGACAGGATGATCGTCCACCAGCATGAGCCGGATGGGCTGAACCTTCGGCGCAGAAGCGGACGGGCGAGCCGTGGGTTTTCGGTTTGGGCGGCGGGCGCGCGGTTTCATGCCGGTTTTCCCTTGAGCGATTTCTTCAACCCGGGCACCCAGACGGTGATGGTGGTGCCCTCGCGGGGCACGGACTTGATGGTCAGCGTGCCGCCGATGAATTCCGCGCGCTCGCGCATGTTGACCAGGCCGAGGCTGGAGCGTGCCGACCGCTGACTACGCCGGGCCGCCGTGAAGCCGCGTCCGTCGTCGGCGATGAGCAGGGTCACGCCGCCGTGCTCGCGCATCAGTTGCACCTCGATGCGCTTTGCCCCGGCGTGTTTGAGGATGTTGGACACGGCTACCTGGTAAATGCGGTAAAACGCGAGTTCAACCTCCGGCGGCAGACGATCACGCAGCCCCGCCAACTGGCACTGGACGCGCAGGCTGGAATGCTCCTCCAGGTCGGCGGCGGCACTTTGGATGGCAGCGACCAGGCCGAGATCATCCAGCTCACGGGGCCGGAGGTTGTGCGAGATGGCGCGCACCTCACGGAGCGCCGAGGCCAGATAGCTCTTCGCACGCGTGACTTCGCGGCGGAGCGTGTCATCCGCGCGGTCGTGCAGCCAGCCCTCCACGGCCAGCAACCGGAAGCGCACGGAAGCGAGCAGTTGCGAGACGCCGTCGTGCAGCTCGCGCGCGACGCGGCGGCGTTCACTTTCCTGCGCCTCAATGATGCGGTGCGGCAACGTCCGTAACGCCTCTTCCGCGCGAACCTTCTCACTGACATCCACCGCCATCCCGGCAAGAAACTGCCGGCCTTCGGCGTCCTTCAGCGGGAAGCGCAGCACCCACACATGGCGGGGATCTTTCAGCGATTCGGTGAAGTCTTCCATCACTTCGGAGCTGGTGCCGTGTTGCAGGGCGGCCTGGTCGTGGCTGCGGATCCGGCGCGCGTGGGCGCGGGGAAACAGGTCGAAGTCCGTCTGCGACTGCGCATTGTCCGGCGGCAGGCGCAGGAAGCGGCGGGCGCGCGGGTTCAGGTAAACGTAGCGGAACCGTTCGTCCTTGATCCAAGCGAACACCGGCGCGTGCTCCATGAAGGCCGCGAAGCGCTCGTCGCTGGCGCGACGGGCGGCCTCTGCACGGAGGCGCTCCAACGCCCCTCCGCAATGTTCTGCCAAAGCCTGAAGCGTCCGCAACGACTCGGCGCTGTAATGGCCGGGCGTGTAGCTTTGGACGGATAGCACGCCGGTGACGGCACCGCCGTGGCGGAGGGGCACGAATAGCAGCGAAGCACAGACCCGGCACTCGTCGCCGAAGGGACGATAGGTCCGGGCGGGCCGGCTGCCGGGCTGGCGCAGGACTAACTGCGCGCCCCGTCGCATAATGCGGCGCATCAGTGGCGAAGGCCGGAGCAGCCGGAAGGTATCGGTCACTTCCGCATCGGTCTCGGCTCTCGTGTCGAACGCCAGCACGGGCGTGAGCCGGTCGGTGGCGGCAGAGTAGAGCTGCAGGAAGCACGCGTCCCAGCCGAGCAATTGGCGCGCGGTCTCCAGGATCACCTCGGCCGCCGCGCGCGGCGTGGTGGCCGTGCTCAGGCGCTCGCCCAACCGCGCGAACGCTTCGCTGCGGGCTTGGGCCTGCTGGCATTCGGCGACTTCGCGGCGCAGTTGCTCGTTGGATGCGGCCAGTTCGGCGGTGCGGGCGGTCACGCGCTGCTCGAGCGTCAAGTTCAGTTGCGCCAACCGCTCCTCCGCCTGTTGGCGGGCGCTGAGCGCGCGCTGGATGCGGATCAGCGCGTCCACTCGCGCGACGAGTTCACGGTTGGCGATGGGCCGGGTGATGTAGTCGTCCGCGCCACATTCCAGCCCGGCGACCTTGCTATCTGGAGAAACCTCGATGCTGGAGATGAGTGCCACGAAGACTCCGGTCAGGGCCGGGTCCGCCTTGATGCGGCGGCAGACCTCCCGCCCGTTCAAGTCCGGCAGCATCACGTCCAGCACGAGCAGATCTGGCTTCAACTCGCTGGCGAGCCGCAGCGCATCGGTCCCGTTGACGGCGGGAAAAACCTCGCAGCCGTGGCGCTGGAAGAGCCGGCACAGGAGCTCCAGATTGTCCGGCTCGTCATCCACGACAAGGAGCCTTGGCATCGGTGCCACCGCCTCGTCCGCCTGTATCGCGCTGTCCATGCCCCGTTTATCTTCGTTGGCCTTCGCTACGATGGGCAGTGTGGGCAACGCCCAGCCGGTGGCGTGTCCATTCTGCTGAACAAGAAAACGGCCAACCACTCGCGTGGCTGGCCGATTGAAATCCCTCAGGGCCGAGATGGATCAATCCTCCCGCTTGGTCTTCTGGCCGGGCTCGGGCACGGGATAGAAACCGTTGGCGTCCGCCTGCACCGGGGCCGGCGAGTCGAACGTGAGCTTGTCCGCACCGGGCGCGTATTCGTGCTCGTGGTTGAGCATTTCCTCGAGCGTGACTTCCTGCCCAGTGTGGGCGGCGTAGCGGCCCAGCGAAGTGGCGAGGCTCGCCATCACGCCGCGCTCCACTTCGTTGTGCGGCTTGTCGTTGCGAATGGCATCGGTGAGCACCTGCCACTCGGTGTGATACGGATCGTCGGCCATCTTCGAGTCGGAGGTCCAGAGATGGTTATCACGCGTCATGGCCTGGCCCTTGAAAGTCGAGGACGGGCCATTGCAATCGCCGGACTTGGCGGCCTGCGCCATGCCCTTGGTGCCATGGACGAAGCTGTGATACATCGGCACCGCCCCGAGCATGCAGCGGCCGTTCATATACATCTTCGCGCCGTCCTCGAAGGTGTATTCCACCGCGTAGCTGTCGAAGTTCTGGTCCACGTAAGGCTTGCCGTCCGGGCTGGT
The DNA here is from genome assembly GCA_046090965.1 of Limisphaerales bacterium. Taxonomy (GTDB): domain Bacteria; phylum Verrucomicrobiota; class Verrucomicrobiia; order Limisphaerales; family SXTU01; genus SXTU01. The sequence continues at coordinate 7,512 of JBJTAU010000540.1, forward strand.
GCGGTAGGTGCGGCCGCCGACGCCTTGCGCCTTCACGGGCCAAAGCTCCTTGCCCGGAGGACTCTTGAGCCAGCAAAGGTGGTCGATGTGATGGATGTTGAAGTCACTGTAGCCGCCGCCGCTCGCCCAGATGAAGCTGTGGAACCTCGAAATCTGCCACATCAACTCGCTGGGGTTACCGGGCAGGCCCTTGTCCTTGCCAGGATACTTCTCCGAGAACGCCGAGCCGAGCAGACCCTGCATACGGTAGCCGCGCAGCAGGTTCACTTCGCCAATCTCATTGTCCTGGTGGATGCGCGCGTGGAGTTGCTGGAGGCACTTCTTGTGGCGCGACATCAGGCCGACGCCGACCTTGAGGTTCTTCGCCTTCGCGAGCTTGTTCAGCTCCAGCATCCGCCGGGAGGTCGGTCCGTCCGCCGTTACGGGCTTTTCCATGAACACGTTGATGCCCTTCTCGATGGCGTATTTGAAATGCACCCAGCGGAAGGCCAGCGGCGTGGTGAAGATCGCCACGTCGCCCTTCTTCAGCGCGTCAATCGCGCCTTTGTAGGCGTCGAAGCCGATGAACTTGCGGTTGTTCGGCACGTCCATCTGCTCCTTGAACTTCGTGTTGAGCGAGTTGAACGCGCCGTCGAGCCGGTGCTGGAAGACATCCGCCATCGCGACGAGCTTGGGCGGGCCGGACTGCGACATGGCGTTCGCGGCCGCACCGCCGCCGCGGCCACCGCAGCCGACGAGCGCCACGGAGATTTGATCACTGCCCGCCGCGTGGACGTGCGGCAACGTCACGCCCGCGAGTGCGGAGGCGCCGAGGACGGTGCCGGAGGCCTTGAGGAAGTCGCGACGCGACGAGGAGGGGAGAACAGGCGAATTATTCATGGGCCATATCGTTCGCCGGGGCACGCGGGAGTGTCAACACCGGAGCAGTGCGCGAGATGGGCTTACGCCAGCACCGCCCTCACCACGTCCCCGTGCACGTCCGTCAACCGGCGGTCGAGGCCGCTGTGGCGCACCGTCAGGCGCTCGTGGTCAATGCCCATTAGGTGCAGAATCGTCGCGTGCAAGTCGTAGGTGGTGGTCTTGCCCTCGGCGGCTTGGTAGCCCCACTCGTCGCTCTGGCCGACGGCGACGCCCGGCTTGATCCCCGCGCCCGCCAACCACGTGACGACCGTCCCGCCGTTGTGGTCGCGGCCCACGCTGCCTTGCGCAAAGGGCGTGCGGCCAAACTCCGTCGTCCACACCACCAGCGTGTCCGCGAGCAGCCCGCGCGACTTCAAGTCCCGCAGCAGGGTGGCGATGGGTTGGTCCACGCTCGCGGCCATCGGCGGCAGTTCGTTCGGGATGTTGCCGTGGTTGTCCCAGTTGTTGGTCGCACCTTGCGGACCGCTCCAGACTTGCACGAAGCGCGTGCCGCGCTCGATGAGCCGCCGCGCCAGCAGACAGCGCCGGCCGAAGTCCTCCGTCACCTTGTTCTCCAGCCCGTAAGCCTTCCGCGTCGCGTCGGTTTCCTTCGCGAGATCGAACGCCTCCGGCGCGCTCAACTGCATCTTCGCCGCCAGCTCGTAGCTCGCGATGCGCGCGTCGAGCCGCGAGTCCCCGGCATTCGCGCGCGCGTGTTCGCGGTTCAACTTCTCCAGCAGCGCCAGTCCGTCGCGATCCGCCGCGCGCGTGGCGAACTGAAACTTCTCCCGCGCGAACAAATCCGGCACCAGCTCCGGCGCGCCCGCGTTGAGGATGGTTCCCTGATGCACCGCCGGCAGAAAGCCCGCGCTGAACGTGCCGTTCTGGTTGTAGGGCAGGCCGCGCGTGTCCGGCAGCACCACGAACGTCGGCAAGTTGTCCGTGAGCCGGCCCAGCCCGTAGCTCACCCACGCGCCGAGGCACGGGAAGCCCGCGAGGAGCTGGCCGCTGTTCATCAAGTAAGTGCTCGGCCCGTGAACGTTCGACTTGCCCGACATCGCCATGACGAACGCGAGTTCATCCACGAG
>JBJTAU010000541.1:0-2652 GCA_046090965.1 Limisphaerales bacterium
GTTGAGGCACTTGGTCATGCCCGGAACACGAGGGCCGCGCGTGCCTTCCGGGTCTGGCCGACAAACCGATTGAACTCCCTCCGTCCCGCTCCTACAGTCGCGCCTCATTATGGGCACTGAAAATTCCGGCGGGCCGAGCAATCCATGGTTGTTGTGGGCGATGCTTACGGTCGTCTCCTGGGGCGTCTATGGCGTCATCCTGCACAAGGGGCGCGGCTACATGCCGATGGGGCCGGAAGCCCCGCACGCCGGCCTCAAGGCGTTCCTCTTCGTGTGCCTCGCGTATGCGCTCATCGGCGTGGCGACAATGGCAACGCTGAAGGCGCGCGGCTCGAATTGGACCTTCACGAGTGAAGGCATTCAGTGGAGCGCCATCGCCGGAGCGGCGGGCGCGGTGGGTGCGTTCGCGCTCGTGCTCGCGCTGGGAGCGGCATCGCAGATTTACAAGGGCGCGGCGGCCGCGGCGGTGATGCCCATCGTCTTCGCCGGCGCGCCGGTGGTGAACACTATCGTCGCGATGGCGCTGCATCCGCCGGAGGGTGGCCTGAAGTCGCTACCGCTGCCGTTCGTGCTGGGCTGCGTGCTGGCGGCGTGCGGGGCGTTCCTCGTGGCCAAGTGCGCGCCCACCAACACCGGTGGCCCGGCCAAGCCGGCGGCGGTCGTGGCCCCTGCGAACCCGGCGGCGAAGTAGTCCGCCAACACCTTTGTCGTAAAGCGGCACTGACGGCGCAAAGAGATTTCCTTTTTGCGCCGTTTGCGCTTCTTTGTGGCCCAACGTTCCGCTGTGACTGACCAGCTTGCCCAACTCCGCGCTTTGCTCGCCGCCGTGCGAACGAACCCGTTCTACGCGGCGAAGCTTGCGGGCACCAGCTTGCTCGACGGCGTGGCGGATCTAGACGACTTCCGCGCACGCTGCCCGTTCACCACGAAGGCCGAGCTGGTGGCGGATCAACTTGCGCATCCGCCCTACGGCACCAACCTCACCTTCCCGTTGGAGCGTTACACCCGCTGCCACCAGACCAGCGGCAGCACCGGCAGTCCGCTCCGCTGGCTCGACACGCCGGAGGCTTGGGCGTGGATGCTCGACAACTGGGAGACCGTCCACCGGCAGGCCGGCACCACGGCGGCGGACCGCATCTTCTTCGCCTTTAGCTTCGGACCGTTTCTCGGGTTTTGGACGGCCTTCGAGTCCGCGCAACGGCTCGGCTGCCTCGTCTTCGCCGGCGGCGGCATGACGAGCGTGGCGCGGCTGCGGGCGATACTGGATTTGCGGGCCACCATCCTCTGCTGCACGCCAACGTATGCCATCCACCTCGCCGAGGTCGCGGCGAAGGAGGGCCTTGATCTGCGGAAGTCTGCTGTGAAAACCCTCAGCGTGGCGGGCGAACCGGGCGGGAGCATCCCGGCGGTGCGCGCGCGGCTGGCGGAGTTGTGGCCCGGTGCGCGAGTGTATGACCACCACGGCATGACGGAGGTCGGCCCGGTGAGCTACGAATGTCCCGCGCGGCCCGGCGTGCTGCACGTCATCGAGCGGGCGTTCCTCGCGGAGGTGGTTGAACCGGCCACCGGCCGGCCGGTGGCCGCAGGCGAACGAGGCGAGCTGATCCTGACGAACCTTGGGCGCACCGGCTCGCCGCTGCTGCGCTACCGGACTGGGGACTTGGTCCGTCACGCACCACGCACCACGCACCACGCCTGCCCTTGCGGCTCCACCGACCTCGCCCTCGAAGGCGGCATCCTCGGCCGCGTGGACGACATGGTGGTGGTGCGCGGGGTGAATGTTTATCCCAGTGCCATTGAGGAAATCATCCGGCGGGTCGGCGGTGTGGCGGAGTATCAGGTGCGGGTAAGCCAGCGGCAGGCGCTGGCGGAACTGACCGTGACCGTGGAGCCGGTCGCGGGCGAAGCTGGCCCCGGCCTCGTGGACCGGCTGGCCGCCGCATTTGAAGCCAGCCTCACCCTGCGCGTCCCCGTGCACCTCGCCGCCGTCGGCAGCCTGCCGCGCTTCGAATCGAAAGCCCGCCGCTGGGTGCGTGAACCGGGCTGACGCCCGGGGGGCTTGAATGTTTTTCCTACGTCTGCGTCACATTCCTCGCGCCGCTAATCAAGCGCATAAACTAACAACACAACCCTGTAGCATCATGAAGAAACTGTTCGCCCTGTTCGCCGCCACGTTCATCGCGGCCTCTGCCTTCGCCGGCGAGTTCCCTGACATCAGCATCGCCGACCTCAAGAAGGCCATCGCCGACAAGAAGGTCACCGTCGTTGATGTGATGGGCACCAAGTCCTACAAGGAGAAGCACGTCCCCGGCGCGGTTGACTTCGCCGCCGTGAAGGCCGACTTCGCCAAGTCGCTGCCTGCCGACAAGAACGCCCTCGTCGTCGCCTACTGCGGCGGCCCGAGCTGCAAGGCCTACCAGGCCGCCGCCAACGCGGCTGAGAAGCTCGGCTACAAGAACATCAAGCACCTCTCCGCCGGCATCTCCGGCTGGGTGTCCGCCGGTGAAAAGACCGAGAAGGCCAACTAAGCCCGTCCGGCAATAATCTCGAAGCGCCCCGCGCCCACGCGCGGGGCGCTTTTTTTTGGTGCGACTGTAGCGGCGGTCTGTGACCGCCGACCTCGGTTTGGGAGCGGCCGGGAACGGCGGTCAC
>JBJTAU010000542.1:0-6840 GCA_046090965.1 Limisphaerales bacterium
TCGGGGCGCGACGAGTGGATTTCTTCTCGGGCTTCATAGGGTTCCGGGGCGAGCGGGCGGAAGGGCAGCGCCTTTTCTAAGCTGGGGCATCCTGCGCCGAAGCCGTCGGCCCGTGCAACGGAAATTTCCGTGACATCGCGCGGTGGCGACGTAGAACTCCGCGCACCATGAAACTGCGCCTTTGCCTCCTCAGCGCCGCGTTGCTCGCCGCCCTGCCGCTCCGCGCTGAAAAGATCGTCCCCGTCGCCGGCGGAGCGAAGGACGCCGTTGGGATTCCCGCCACCGAGGCAAAGCTGAAGGAGCCCTTCGGCGTCGATTTCGACCGCGCCGGCAATCTCTTCATCATCGAGATGGCGATGGGCAACCGCCTGCTCAAGGTGGACGCGGCAGGCGTGCTCACGCACGTCGCCGGCCGCGGCTCGGCCGGCTTCTCCGGCGACGGCGGCCCTGCGCTCGCCGCCGAGTTCAACGGCCCGCACAATCTCGCCGCTCTGCCCGATGGCAACGTGCTCATCGGCGACACTTGGGCTGGGCGCGTGCGCAAAGTGGACGTGAAAGCCGGCACGGTCACGAGTCTCGCGGGCTACACTGTCCCTGCCGAAAAGGCGAAGGGCAGCGGGCCTTACTGCATCACGCTCGATTTCACCGGGACGAAGCTCTACATCGCCGACCTCACGCGCATCCACGAACTGGATCTCGCGAGCGGCAAGCCGAGGATCGTCGCCGGCAATGGCAAGAAGGGACGCCCTGACGACGGCGCGGTTGCGACTGACGCCCCGCTCTCCGATCCACGTGCCGTGGCGGTGGATCGCAAGGGCAACATCTACATACTCGAACGCGGCGGCAATGCGCTGCGCGTCGTCTCGCCAGACGGCAGGATCAAAACCGTCGTCAACGCCAGCGGCACGAAGGGTGGCACGGGAGACGGTGGCCCCGCGCTGGCCGCAACCATGAACGGCCCCAAGCATCTGTGCGTGGACCTCGAGGACAACGTCATCATCGCCGACGCCGAGAGCCATCTCGTTCGCAAGTTCACGCCCAAGGACGGGAAGCTCGTCCGCGTCGCTGGCACGGGGAAGCAGGGCAAGGGTGCGCTCGGCAGCTCGCCCTTGGAGTGCGACCTCGCCCGCCCTCACGGCGTTACTGTCCACCGGGACGGCACGCTCTACATTACGGACAGCTATAACAACCGGATTTTGAAGATCGTGAAGTAGAGGCACAGTCAGCCGCCGCATCTTCGCTCGGGAATAACCCTGAGCCGCACCGGGGAGTTTCGGCTCGCGAACGGGCTGTTTTTCGTGTTCGCTTAGGCGTCGTGTCGACTCTTCGACAACTCGCGTGCTGGGGTTTGCTCCTCACGTTCGCCGCCTCCGCGCGGGGGGCGGCGGAGTTCGTCGAGTTCCAATTCCGCGAGCCGCAGCCGGTCGCTTACCGGGTGGAAATCCCCCTTGGCACGCGGGTCACGGCCATGCTCCGGACCGAGTTGCCAGCGCGCCGGGCGGATGATGCGGCGCAAACCGTGGACCTCACCAGCCGCATCTCCCTGCGACTGGCGGACGGCACGGACGTCAACGCGCTCGTGGCCGGCACGAAGCTGGTCGTGGACCGCGAGTTCGCACCGCAATGGTTCGTGCTGCAAGCCCCGGACGCCTGGACCGCGGCGCGCGAGGCGGAACGGCTGGCGGCGCTGCCGGGGGTGCAGGCCGCGCACTCGGTTCGCCGCATCCCGCTGCGCAATGCCGGACCGTATGCGCCGCGCTTCAACGACCGCCTCATTGCCAACCAATGGAACTTGGAGAACCGCGACGCCAACGGCGTGCCGCAGGGCGTGGACCTGAACGTGCGCGCCGCGTGGCCGTTCTCGCAAGGCGCGGGGGTGCTCATCGCCATCGCAGACGGCGGCGTGGAGATTTCCCACCCGGAGTTCGTCGTGCCCGCCGCCGGCCAGCCGCACTACAACTTCGACGGCAACACCAACGGCGCGCAGCTCGCCGCTTCCGACGTCCACGGCACCGCCGTCGCCGGCTACGCAGTGGCCCGCGGCAACAACGGCATCGGCATCAGCGGCGTCGCCCCGGCCGCCAACCTGGCGAGCTGGAAGATGCTGTCGGCGACGGAAGAGCAGATCGGCGTGATGTTCCAATACCTGAGCAACACCGTCAGCGTGCAGAATCACAGTTGGCTCAACAGCGGCTCCGGGTTGATCGGCAACAGCGCCATGGCGGAAGTCGGCCTGTCCAACGCGCTCACCTTCGGGCGCGGCGGACGGGGCGTCCTCATGACGCGGGCCTCCGGCAACGAGCGCGACACCGGCGCCAACGCCAACGACCAGGCCTACACCGCCGATCCGCGCGTCATCACCGTGGCCGGCGTGCGCATCACCGGACGCGTGGCCAGCTACAGCACGCCGGGTGCGTCCGTGCTGGTGGCCGCGCCGGTGGGGGATCATGTCATCGGCAACATCATCCCCCCAACAGTCAATGCGCCTCCGACAACGGATCGCACCGGCTCTTCCTTCGGCTACAACTCGGGCGTCTTCTACCCCGATGACTCGGCGGACTACGCCTTCAACTCGATCAGCCCGCAGGGCACGTCCTTCGCCGCGCCGCAGATCGCGGGTGTTTGCGCGCTGCTGCTCGGTGCAAACACCAACCTCACCATCCGCGACGTGCAGCAAATCCTCGCGCTGTCCTCGCGGCACTTTGACTTCGCCGACCGGGACCTGGCGACCAACGGCGCGGGCCTGGCCGTGAGCCACAACGCGGGCTTCGGCGTGCCGGACGCGGGCCTCGCCGTGCGCCTCGCGCAAGTGTGGTCGAACCGCCCGCCTGCCTCGACGATCACACTCGTCTCGAACGTGACGCGGGCGATTCCGGACGCGGGCTTCCTCATGCGCGCCACCGGCATGGATGTGCCCGTGAACTTGAACCTCGTCACCGGGCTGATGCCGCACGAGGGATTGCACCCCGAAGACTCGCCGGGGGAAAACCTGCGGCCAGACGCGCCCACGGCGAGCCTTCCGCTGGTTTTTGTCGGGCAGGCGACGAGCGCGCTCACGACAAACCTCACGGGCAAGGCAGCGCTCATCCAGCGCGGCACTTCCACTTTCTCCGACAAGATCAAGCGGGCGCAGGACGCAGGCGCGGCGTTCGCCATCGTTTACAACAACGCAGGCGACGGGCTGGTCAGCATGCAGTTGACCAACGGCGTGCTGCGCATTCCTTCGCTCTTCATCGGGCAGACCTCGGGTGACCTGCTTGCAGCCGTCGCACAGACCAATGCGAACCTCCGCGCCCAGCTCGAGCTCGACGCGGCACGTTATCCCTTCGCCGTGACGAACGGGCTGATCTGCGAGCATGTCGGCGTGCGGGTCCAGTCCACGCACAATTACCGCGGCGACCTGCGCATCACCGTCACCTCACCGTCCGGCACACGCAGCATTCTTCAGCGGTTTAATCCGCAGACCGGCAGCGGGGCGCTGGCCGACTGGACGTATTACAGCACGCACCATTTCTTCGAGCCGACGGCCGGCCCGTGGCAGGTTCAGATCAGCGACGAGGAGATTTCCGGCACCGGCAGCGTGACTTCCGTGAGCCTGATTTTGAACGGGGTCCCGATCCTCGACACGGACCACGACGGCCTCGATGACAACTGGGAAATGGCGAAGTTCGGCACGCTCGCCTACGGCCCGCTGGGCGATCCGGACGGCGACGGGATTTCCAATGCGCGGGAGCAGGCCATCGGCTCTAATCCCAACGACCTGAACTCGCCGTTCCCCTTCACGCTCGACGCCTCGCCTTGGAACGCGCAACTGCTGCGCTTGAGTTGGCCCGCCGCCGCTGGGCGTGCCTACGAGCTGCGCACGAGCAGCAATGCCAGCGGCACGCTCTCCACGCTCACCAATGCCACGGGGCGTTTCCCGGACGGAGAAGTGTTCGTGCCCTATGGCGGCGGCTCCCAGTTCTTCCGCCTGCGCGCGCCGTAGATGGAGTTGAAAGTTGAAGGCTGAAAGTTGAAATCGAGAAGGGTTGAAGAGCGGCCACTCTTCAACCCTTTCAACTTTCAACCGCCCCGTCACTTCCCCTTCCAAGCGCGGACGAAGTCGATGCACTGCTTGATGTCCGGCACGGAGTTGTCCCAGTTGAACTCGTATTCGATGGAGATGTTGCCGGTGAACTTCTGGCGCTTCAGCTCGGCGAGCACGCCGGCCATGTCCGTGACGCCGGTGCCGAAGATGGTGTCGTGCTGGCCCGTGCCCAGTGCCGCACGCTCCTTGGCGTGCAGGCTGATGAGGCGCCCTTCGAGAATCTTCAGGCAGTCTATCGCCTTCAGCCCGGAAGTCTGCCAGTGGCCGATGTCCGCGCACGCGCCGATGCGGCTGTCGCGGCCTTTCACGAGGTCGCGGACGTATTCCGGATTCCAAATCTTGTAGTTCGGATCCTCGACCTGTTTGCCGTCCGCGTCCTTCTTCATGCGCTTGGCGTGCTCGTGGATGCCCACGCGGATGTCGAAGTCCTTCGCCAGCTTCTCGGCGGTGTCGAGCGCGTCCACGGACTCGGTGGTGACGCCGTAGAGGCCCAGCTTCTTGGCGAACTCGAAGACCTTGCGCGCGCCTGCCTCGTCCTTGGGAATGCCCACGACGCCGTAATTCACGGCGCGGACGCTGTGCTTCGCCAGTTTCTCTTTCACGCGGGCGATGACCTCGTCGGACGCGTCGTGGCTCCACTTCACATTGGGCTCCTCCCTGGTGAGCTTCTGGCCGGGGTAGATCTCGATGACCTTCCCGCCCGCCTCGGCGGTCTTCTCGATGGCCTCGAAGACGGAGAAGCGGTTGAAGCTGTAGGCCTGGCAGCCGATGGCGAATCCGTTGATGCGGGCGTCATCGGGGATCGGCGCGGCAGCGGCGGGCAGCGCGGCCAGCAAGGCGGCGGTGGCAAGGGCGAGGAAGGAACGATGCAGTTTCATGGTGAGTGTTCAGACCGGACTGTCCGGTCAAGGATTCGGGCGATTACGTCCGGTGAAGCCCGGCGGGTCAAGCCAGCATCTTTAGGCATGGCGGCGTCCTTCCGGCGAGCACTGAAGTGATCACAACGCCGCCACCCCGTAGCATGATTGCCGCAGCCTTCACGCTGAACGTGACTGCGCAACCTGAAGGTTGCGACTACGAACGCACCTGAAGCTCCGAGGCCCGGAGGCAGGCCACTTCCCGGCCGGCCACGATTTGCTCCAGCACCGGCACCTTGGCTTTGCACGCCTCCGTCGCAAACTGGCAGCGCGGATGAAACGCGCAGCCGGACGGCGGATTCAGCGGCGATGGCGGATCACCCGCGAGCACGATGCGCTGGCGCAGCTTGGCCTTCACCGGGTCCGGCACCGCCACCGCGCTCACCAGCGCCTGCGCGTAGGGATGCAGCGGCCGGTCGAACACCTCCGCCGCCGGCCCCAGCTCCACGATGCGCCCCAGATACATCACCGCGATGCGGTCGGAGATGTGCCGCACCACCGAGAGATCGTGCGAGATGAAGACCAGCGTCAGCCCCAGCTCGCGGGACAGCTTGGCGAGCAGGTTGATGATCTGCGCTTGGATCGAGACATCCAGCGCCGACACCGGCTCATCCGCCACGATCAACTTCGGCTCCACCGCCAGCGCGCGGGCGATGGCGATACGCTGCCGCTGTCCGCCGCTGAACTCGTGCGGATACTTGCGCTGAAAACGCGGCGCGAGGCCCACCTTCTCCATCAACGTCGCCACGCGCGCGGGGAGTTCCGCCGCCGGCACCGCCCGGTGCGACTGGATGGCCTCCGCCAGCGTATCGAACACCGTCATGCGCGGGTTCAGCGAGGCATACGGGTCCTGGAAAATCATCTGGAAGTCCGCGCGCGCCGCCCGCAACTCCGCGCCCCGCAACTGGGTCAGGTTCCGCCCGCCCAGCACCACCGTCCCCTCGCTCGCCGGGAGCAGTTGGAGAATCGTCCGGCCCAGCGTGGACTTCCCGCAGCCCGACTCGCCGACCAACCCGAGAATCTCTCCCTGCCGCAGCGTGAGCGACACGCCATCCACCGCCCGCACCGTCCCCACGCGCCGCCGGAACACCAGCCCGTGCTCCACCGGGAAGTGGGTCTTCACGTCACGCAGTTCGAGGAAGGGTGAGGTGGTCAAAGCCGGGAAGTTCAAAATCAAAGCCCCAACCAGCCGCGCAACAAAGTGTCCAACGCTTGCCGGTCTCGCACCGAAAGCTGTCCCAGCGTCTTCACCACCAATCGCTCCTCGACAGTGGCAAGCTGCGCCTTGATGCCGCACGGGACGTTGAGGCCCGCAGCCCGCCAGTCAGCCAGCAGATGATCCGTGTTCGGCAACTGCGAGGAAATCGGGACGATGAACAAATCCCCGTGGCGGGCCACTCGTCCGAGCACCACGGCCGGGCGCACCTTGCGGCTGCTCAAATCCGTGAACGGCACCGGCAGGAGCACCACGTCATTTCGGGAGCAACTCATTGAAGACGTCGTCCGCCGGATTGTCCCAGGTCTTCCGCAACGCCGCCTCCGATGACGCCAGCCAGTGCTGCCGCTCGGTGTCCTCTTCGGGCGTCTCGACGGTGACGGTCACGCGCGCATGACTCGGTAACGGGAGCGGCCGCGCGAGCCGGAGCAGGCCGTCCTCATAAATCGCTTCGAGGGTCGTTGACATGGCGTGACGATACGCCGGGCGGAATAGGTCGCAAGGTTCCAGTTCAGCCTGCGTCGCGCACGCGCCGCCGGTCAGAGCTTGAGTTCCCCCCGCTGCACCCGCACGCACGCGCTGGCGTGGCCGGGTTCGATTTCCTTGAGCAGCATTTCCCC
>JBJTAU010000543.1:0-4844 GCA_046090965.1 Limisphaerales bacterium
TTGCTCGACTTTGCACGCAGCCGTGGGCAGGTCCGCGAGTTGCCGCTTGGAGTTCGCTCTCCCCCCGCCATCCTCCAACGGCTAGGCCCCTTGACCGCCCGCCCGCTCGTCCTCATCCTCTGCACCGGGAATTCCTGCCGCAGCCATCTCGCGGAAGGGCTGCTGCGTCAGTTTGCCGGGGACATCCTCGATGTGGCCAGCGCTGGCGCCCGGCCCGCCGGCTACGTGCACCCGCTCGCGATCCAAGTGATGCGCGAAGCGGGCGTGGACATTGCCGCGCACACCTCGAAGCACATGAACGATTTCCTAAGCCCTTTGATGATCCCGCGCACGCGACCGGCACGGAGGCGGAGCAGCTTGCCGTGTTCCGCCGGGTGCGGGACGAAATCGCCGGCGTGTTCCGCGCCTATGCAGCCGGGCGGCGGGATGCGACCAAGGCAATGGGCGGAACCTAAGTTCCGCCCATGGCGCAAAGGCTGGGTGGGCGCTTACTTCGCAGCGGGCGCGGGCGCAGCGGCACCGGGCACGAGCTTGGCTTCCTTCTCCTTCACGGCGGTCGCGCCCTTGCCGACGCGCTTGCGCAGGTAGGTGAGCTTGGCGCGGCGCACGCGGCCCTCGCGCTCGACCTCGATCTTGTCCACGCGCGGAGAGTTCACGGGGAAGATGCGCTCCACTCCCTCGCCGTAGCTGATGCGGCGGACGGTGAAAGACTCCTCCAGCCCGCGGCCGCGCTTGCCGATGACGACGCCGGTGAAGATCTGGATGCGCTCCTTGTCGCCCTCGACGACCTTCGTGTGGACCTTGACGGTGTCGCCCACGTTGAAGGCCGCCTTCTCCTTGCGGAGCTGTTCGCCGTGAATTTTGTCGAGTAGTGCCTGGTTCATAAATGGTTGTTCGTTACTGGTCGGTTCTGCTGTTCTGGCCGTCGAGCAAATCGGGCCGCCGTTCGCGCGTGCGCTGCTTCGCCTGCGCGCGCCGCCATTTCTCAATCTCCGCGTGATTGCCAGAGAGGAGCACGTCAGGGACTTTCATCCCACGAAACTCCGCTGGCCGCGTGTAGTGCGGATATTCCAGCAGCCCGTGGCTGAAGGATTCGTCCGTCGCGCTCTCGTCGTCGCCCAGCACACCGGGCAACAGCCGCGTCACGCAATCCACGACGACCATCGCGGGCAACGCGCCGTTGGTCAGCACGTAGTCCCCGATGGACAACTCGTCATGCGCCAGCGCCTGCCGGACGCGTTCGTCGTAACCCTCGTAACTGCCGGAGATGAGGAGCAGATGCTCCTGCCCCGCCAGTTCGCGGGCAACGGCCTGGGTGAACTTCCGGCCGGCCGGGCCGAGGAGAATCACCCGCGTCGTCGCGGTCTTCAATTGCTCAACTGCTTCAAAGAGCGGCTCGGGCTTCAACAGCATCCCCGGCCCGCCGCCGAATGGACGGTCGTCCACCGTGCGGTGCCGGTCGTGCGTGTAGTCCCGCAAATTGTGGATGCGCAGGTCCAGCTTGCCCGCGTCGCGCGCCCGCTTGACGATGCTTTCGTCCAGCGGCCCCGCAAACATCCCCGGGAACAACGTGAGCACATCAATCTTCATGCTCGGTGTTGCGCGGTCCCGGTCGCGCTCCGGCCCAGCCGGTCAATCTTCGATAATCTCCACGGCGCAGCGGAGGCCGCGCTTGGCCGCTCCCACCTGCGTCAGCGAGCGGATGGCCTGAATCGTCGCCCCCTGCTTGCCAATGATCTTGCCCACATCGGTCGGGTGAAGGCGCAGTTCGTAAAGGGTCTGCCCGGCTTGCTCGACCGGCGTAACCGTCACCGCGTCGGGTCGGTCCACGAGGCCCTTCACGACATATTCGAGGAAGGCCTGCATGGCGGATTACTTGGCGGCGGCCGCAGCGGCAGCGCGACGCGCCTTCCGCATGAAGCTGGCTACGGTGTCGCTGGGCTGCGCGCCCTTGCTGACCCAATAGTCGGCACGGTCGAGGTTGAGTTTGAAGTTGCTGTCCTTCAGGCCCGGCTGGTAAGTGCCGATTTCCTCGATGAATTTGCCGTCGCGCGGGCTGCGGCCATCGGCCACGACCACGCGGAACACCGGCGTATTGCGCGCGCCGACTCGCTTCAAACGGATTCTAACTGGCATAAATCGTATTCTGTTGCCATCGCGACGCGGGTTTACAGGCACACTGCGCCGACGGGTCCTTTTCAAAAAAGGAGCGGGAGGTTAGCCATCCGGTTGCGAAGGAGGCAAGAACTGATTTTAGCCTGTTGAAGTTCGCCGGTGCATCCCATGGTGGCTGAAGCGGACGACTGGATGTCGCTCATTTGGCCAAGTGACACGCTGTGAAATGTCCCGCTGACACTTCACGCAGTGCCGGCAACTCGGTCTTGCAACGCGTCTCGGCCACGGGACAGCGCGGGTGGAACGGGCAGCCGCTGGGCGGGTTGATGGGCGAGGGCACGTCGCCGGGTAGCACGATGCGCTGGCGCTTCGAGTCCGGGTCCACCACGGGCACGGCAGAGAGCAAGGCCTGCGTGTAGGGATGCTTCGGCTGGGTGACGACGGCTTTCGAGGCGGCGGTCTCGACGACCTTGCCGAGATACATCACGATGACGCGATGGCTGATGTGCTCCACCACCGCGAGGTCGTGCGCGATGAAGAGGTAGGCCAGCCCGTGCTCGCGCTGGAGGTCTTGCAGGAGGTTGATGATCTGCGCCTGCACGGACACGTCGAGCGCGCTGACCGGCTCGTCGCAGACGATCAACTTCGGCTCCACCGCGAGCGCGCGGGCGATGCCGATGCGTTGCCGTTGCCCGCCGCTGAACTCGTGCGGGTAACGCTGCGAATGCTGCGGGTCCAAGCCCACGTCCTTGAGCAGTTTCCCGATGCGCGTCTCCCGCGCCTGCTCATCCGCCGTGAGATGATGGATGTCCAGCGCTTCGCCGATGATCTGCCCGACAGTCATGCGCGGGTTCAGCGAGCCAACGGGGTCTTGGAAGATCATCTGGAACCGTCGCCGCCGCTCGCGGAGCGCCGCGCCGTCCAGCGTGGTGATGTCCTCGCCCTCGAAGGCCACGCTGCCCGCCGTCGGCTCCAGCAGGCGGATGATGGCGCGGCCCAGCGTGGTCTTGCCGCAGCCGCTCTCGCCCACGAGGCCGACGGTTTCGCCCGGCGCGACAGTGAGGCTCACGTCATCCACGGCCTTCACCCACGCGCGCACGCGGCTAAAGACCCCGTGCTTGACCGGGAAGTGGACTTTGAGATTGCGGATTTCGAGGAGGTTCATTCGTCTCCCGGAAGCGGCGGCCGGGGAGGAACCTTCGCTAGAATCTCATCCACGCGCTGCCAGTTCACGCGCTGCGCTCGTTCCTTGATGCTGGGCCGAATTGCCGCCGCTGACACCTGGGCTGTCAGCGCCGTGGCGACGATCTGGTTGACACTGACATGCTGCTTCTCCGCCAGGTCGTTGACTTGGCGAACCAGCGTCTCGGGGAGCTCGACTTGCAGGTTCATCTTAGCTAGGGCGCAACATGGCCAAGAACTCGCGCGGCTTCAAGACATCTACGTCCAGCGCCGTCGCCGGACGAAGGTGCCGCACGTTGTGGGTGACGATGCGTCCAGCCCCGGACTCGAAGGCGAGTTGCACGAGCGGTTCATCGTCCGCATCGGCCAGCACCGGCTGCCAGCCGGGCTGCAATGGCCACTCCTCCGCCCGCGCACAGATGGCGTTCAGCAGTTCATCCACGTCATCCAGGCTCAAGCCCAGTTCACCTGCATCCCGTTTGAGAATCTCCTCGTATTCGTGGACCAAATGGTTGCTCACCACCGCCAGCCACTCATCATGCCGGAGCCGTTGGAAGACCTCGAACGAGGCACCCAAGCGGGAGCGGAATGCTGCGTAGAGAACATTCGTGTCCATGACGGCGCGTGGTTGGGGCATGGCAAATCCTTAGTTCCAACAAGGACAACGCACCCACCGCCCCGGCTCGACCTCCACCAGCTCCGGCGATTTCTGCGAGCAGTTGCTTTGCGCCTTGAGGTTGCCCGCTGCCGTAGATTGTCGCTTGCTGCTCTTTCGGGGTGGCGATAGGTTCCGACCGTGAGTATTGAAGGGCTGCAATCCGAAGTCAGGGCGCTCGCCCCTGAGGAGCGCCGCAAGCTGATGGCCTTCATGGTGGCGATGGAGGACAGCAGCCGCGCCGACTACGCTGCCAGTCTCGCGCAACGGATTGACGACGCCTCCCCTGACCGCTGGCGGACACCGGCGCAGTGTGAGCGCGACCTCGGGCTGCACTGACTGAGCGACTCCCGGCTGCTCATCGCCATCGAAGTCCTGGATTTTCTCCGCACCCTTCGCCCCGCCGAGCAGCGGGCCTTGCTCAAGCGCTTCCGGGAAATCGCGGCCTTCCCGGGCAATTATTCCGACTTCGTGGAGCGCGATTCTACCGGGCGGCGCGTGGAGGTGCATATCTGTGGCCGGTTCGCGGTGAAATACTGGGACAACTTCGCCGACCGTCATGTGAAGGTGCTGGATGTGCATCTGGCGGACCGGTTGTCTTGAAGTTCACTTCCAATACGGACACCGCACCCACCGGCCCGGCTCAACTTCCACCAGCTCCGGCGCTTTCTGCGAGCAGTCGCTTTGCGCCTTCGGGCAACGCGGATGAAAGCGGCAGCCGCTGGGGAACTGGCCGAGGTTGGGCACGCTGCCGGGGATGGCTTGGAGGCGCTCCAGTTCGTGGCCGAGCGCGGGCACGGAGTTCATCAAGGCCCGCGTGTAGGGATGCAGCGGCCGCTGGAGCAGGTCGCGCGCGGGGGACAGCTCGACGATCTGCCCGGCATACATCACG
>JBJTAU010000544.1:0-6759 GCA_046090965.1 Limisphaerales bacterium
ACCTTCATCCCGCCGCAGCCCGCGCCCGCGCCGGAACCGGGGGTTGCGCCGGCCTTCGAGGAGACCAAGTCGCTCATGGGCGTCGCACAGCAGGCGAATCCCGGTGAGCAATATGCACTCGGCCAGAAGTATCTCATCGGCGACGGCGTGCCGCAGGACTTCGTCGCCGCCGGCATGTTGATCCAGCTCGCCGCCGAGAACGGAAATCCCGAGGCGCAGTTCTCGCTGGCCGAACTGTGCACGCGCGGCCAGGGCGTGCCGCAGAATTACGCCGAATCCATCGTGTGGTTCCACAAGGCCGCCGAGCAGGACCACGTGGGCGCGCAGTTCACCCTCGCCACCAAGTATGAGTTGGGCGAAGGCATCCCGCAGGATTACGCCGCGGCCGCGCGCTGGTATCAGCGGGCCGCCGATCGCAACAACGCCTCGTCCCAATACGCGCTGGGCTGCCTTTACCAAAAGGGCCAGGGCGTCGTGCAGGATCAAGTGACCGCCGCCCGCTGGTTCCTCCAGTCAGCCAATCAGGGCAACGTCAGCGCGCAGCACAAGCTCGGCGTCTGCTACCAGCACGGCCACGGCATCGCGCAGGACTACGGCAAGGCTGCGCAGTGCTACAAAGCCGCCGCCGATCAAGGCCACCTCGAATCCAAGTTCCTCCTCGCGCAGTTGCTGCGGCAGGGCCTCGGCGTCGAGCGTGATGTCAATCAGGCTTACTCGCTCTATCGGGTCGTGGCGGACAACGGTCACGCGGGCGCGCAGTTCTTCACCGGCTTCTGCTACGAGTTCGGCGACGGCGTCGCGCAGGATTTCGCGGAGGCCACCGGCTGGTATCGGCTCGCCGCCGACCAGAATGAGCCCAACGCGCAGTTCCGCCTCGGCTTCTGCACGGAGTTCGGGCGCGGCGTGCTGCAATCGCATCAAGCCGCCGTCGCGTGGTATCGCAAGGCCGCCGACGCCGGGCACGCCGAAGCACAAGGCCGTCTGGGCCGGTGCATTGACCGGGGCCTCGGGACGCTGCAGGACTTCGCGGAAGCTGCGAAGTATTTCCGCATGGCGGGCCAGCAGGGCATCGCGGAGGCGCAGGCGCGGCTCGCGCAGTATTGCGACCTCGGCCTCGGCGTGGCGCAGGACCAGCACGAGGCCGTGAAGTGGTATCGCCTCAGCGCGGAAGCGGGCATCGCCGATTCGCAGGCGCGGCTCGCGCAATTCTTCGAGGCCGGCCAAGTCGTGCCGCAGGATTATGCGGAGGCGGTGAAGTGGTATTCGCGCGCCGCCGAACAGGCGCACCTCGACTCCCAGTTCCGCATCGGCAGCTGCTACGAGTTGGGCCGCGGCGTGGCGCAGGATTACGTGGAGGCCTACAAGTGGTATAACCTCGTCGGTGCGTTCGGCTACCAGCGCGCGGTCGAGGCTCGTGACAAGGTCATGCGCCTGATGAGCCCATGGCAGATCACCGAGGGCCAGAAGCGCGCGTCGGAAGCCTACAAGCTCGTCCGCCAAAAGCTCGCCGCCGGCAAGGAAGCCGCCGACAAGCTCAAGGAAGTGCTCGGTAAAAAGTAGGACAGGCTTCCAGCCTGTCTTCTAACTCCCTTGAACTTTCCGTTTCGGTGACGGGGCAGGGGACTCTCGCGACTTCTGACCCGCTTGGGCGGATTGGTCTGAAGCGGCCAGTAACTCTGACGGAGCCTCCAGCCGCGGAATCCCTCACCCCCCACCGTGCCAGATGGATGACAGGCTGGAAGGGTGTCCTACTAAAACCGTGACACGCTGAACTCCGCGTCGAACCACAGGCCGTTGAAGTCGAGCTGGATCCTTGGCGGGTCGAATTCGCAGGCGTAGAGCGTCACGTCGTTGCGCTGCTGCACCAGACCGCAGACCTCCTGGAACATTTCGGGATCCAGCGCCAGCAGGCCGTAGCGATCCTCGCGTAGTTCGCCCTTCTTCATCGCCTGCCGCAGGTGTTCCACGTCGGTCGGGGACTTTTTCACCACCCAGATCTCCGCGTCGTGGCATTTCACCGCGAGCTTGTGCAGCTTCGTCACGGTGCATTCGCCGCACTCCACCCACAGCGCGGGCCGGAGTTGGTAGTCGAGTTGCGCAAGATCGGGCACGAACGGGATGTCGTCCTGATGCAGGTTGGTTTCGATTTGCAGGCGCGGACGCCAGAAAATGAGGAAGGCCAGCAGCTTGAGCGTGACGTGCGCAACCGTCTCCGTCTCGTGCTGCGCGACGAGGATTTTCCGTGGCAGGTCCGCTCGCCGTCTGTCCTCGGACGTGAGGTTGAAAGAGTATTTCGCGCTCACTCCACCACCTTCACCGGTGTCCCCACAGTCACGAGCTTCAGCAAGTATTCCGCGTTCCAGTTCGCGAGCCGGAAGCAGCCGTGCGACTCCGTGCGGCCCACCTGCTCGGGCGCGGGCGTGCCGTGGATGCCGTAGCCGGGGCGGTCCAGACCGATCCACGCCACGCCCACGGGGTTGTTCGGGCCGGGCTGGAGGATGAGCTTGCGGCCGAGTTTCTGCGCCTCGGGCGATTCGGGAAACACGTCTGGGTCGAACGTGTAGTTCGGATTCGGTGCGACGACCGCGACGTGCAACTCGCCGACGGGCCGCTTCTCCACGCGCGCCGCGATGCTGCATGGAAAATGAGCGACCAAGTTCGTGTTGGCGTCGAAGGCCTGCAGCGTCTTGCCCGCGAGGTGAATCACGACAAGCGCCGCCTTCGAGCGCGGCGGCGGATAGCTCACGTTCGGAATGCGCAGCTCCGCGCCCGCCGTCACATTCGTCCAGTCCACGCTCGGGTTCAGCCGCTTGATGAGCAGCGGGTGCGCGTGGCCCTTCTCGGCGACGAGTTCCAAGATGGTTTCGTAGTCCAGCGCGCTCTGCTGTGACTTGCCCAGCCACGTCGTGCCCAACGGCTGGAGCCGCGCCAGATCGTTGGAGCTGACCACGTAATTCATCAACGGCGGCTGCGTGAGTTGCAGGCGTGATTTCGTTTCCGCGTCCACCGCGCCGGTCTCGGCCAATCCTTCGCGAAGCTGGAACGCCCGAATGGCCGCGCGCGTCTGCGAGCCGATGACCCCGTCAAACGAGCCGGAGGAAATCCCCGCGCGCGCCAGCGCGAGTTGCACCTCAAACGTGTTCTGCGGTGACCGGGGGAAACTGTTGTTGTCCACGACTGGCTCGCTGACGGTGATGCGGTTGGTGGCGGGCGTAACCGCGGGCCGGTTGATGGTCACCAAGTTTCCCCCCACGCCCGGACGCGGTTGGTTGGTCACCACGGTCACCGGCAGGGGCGGGTTCGTCGCACCTGGCGTGAAGGCGCGCAACTGCGTTGGCGGCCCGGACAACGGCTGCGGCTTGTCCTTGTGTGACCACCACCACCACCACACCCCACCGCCCGCGACGACGACCAGCAGGCCCCAGCCCCAGTGCGCGCCACTGGAGCGCTTCCTGGGCTTGGGCTGCTTGAATTTCGTGTAAATCTGCGACACAGCCCGGACAGCCTGCCAGACCCCCGGAGAACTTTGAACTTTGAACTTTGGGCCTCGACCGTAGCCTTCATGCCATGCGAATCCACTTCCACGGCGCGACCCGCACCACCACCGGCTCGATGTATCTGCTGGAGGTCAACGGGCAGCGGTTGCTGCTGGAGTGTGGGCTTTACCAAGGCCGGCGCGACGAGTCTATCGAGCGCAACTCCCACTTCCCGTTCGACCCAAAGACGCTCGACGCCGCGATCCTCAGCCACGCGCACATTGACCACTGCGGCAATTTCCCGAACCTCTGCAAGCAGGGATTCACGGGAAACATCTACTCGACCTTCGCCACGCGCGACCTCGCGAGCATCATGCTGGAGGACTCCGCCTCGATCCAGGAGTCCGACGCGCAATTCGTTTCGAAGAAGCGCGCCAAGCAGGGTAAGCCGCCCGTGCAGCCGCTCTACTCGGCCACCGATGCCGAGCGCGCCATCCGGCAGTTCGTGGCCATCAACTATGACCGCCCCATGCCCGTGGCGGACGGCGTGACGGTCACGTTCAAGGACGCCGGGCACATCCTCGGCTCCGCGCAGGTGGTGCTGGACGTGCGCGAGGGCGGGCGGAAGTTTCGCTACCTCTTCAGTGGCGATATCGGCCGACCAGGACAAGACATCCTCCGCGACGCGCAGCCGGTCGAAAACGTGGACTTCCTCCAGATTGAGAGCACCTACGGCAACCGTGTCCACTCCAGCCCCGTGGACGCGCGCGATGAACTGGCCAGCCTCGTGGGCGACACGATTCGTGATGGCGGCAAGGTCATCATCCCCGCGTTCTCCGTGGGCCGCACGCAACAGATCGTCTATGCGCTGAACCAGCTGACGGACGCTGGGAAGCTGCCACCCGTGCCCATCTACGTGGACAGCCCGTTGAGCACGAACGCCACGGAGATCTTCCGGCTGCACCCGGAGTGCTTCGACGAGGCGACCTACACCTTCCTGCGCGAGAAGGGCAACCCGTTCGGCATGGCGAACCTGACCTACATCCGCGAGGTAGCCGGGTCACGGGCCCTCAACGAGTTGAAGGAGGCCGCCATCATCATCAGCGCCTCCGGCATGGCGGAGGCGGGCCGCGTGCTGCATCACTTGAAAAACCACGGCGGCGACCCGGCGAATCTGATCCTCTTCGTGGGCTACTGTGCGGAGCACACGCTGGGCGCGCAAATCCTCGGCGGCCGCAGTCCGGTCAACATCCTTGGCGAGCCGCACGCCATCCGCGCGCGGGTGGCGAAGATTGACGCGTTCTCGGGCCACGCGGACTGCAACGAGCTGTCCGCTTACGTGAAATCCCTCACCGGCCACGTGAAGAAAACCTTCGTCATCCACGGCGAGGAAGAGCAGTCACTAGCCTTTGCGGGGAAGTTGAAGCAGCTCCTGCCCGGGTCCGAGGTCACCGTGCCGGTGCTGCACCAAGCGATCGAAGTGTAAGCCGGCCTACACGGCTATTTCACCAGCACTTCGGCGATCTGCACGGCGTTGAGCGCGGCGCCCTTGAGGAGCTGATCGCCGGAGACCCAGAAGCAGAGGCCGTTTTCCAGTGCGCAGTCCATGCGGAGCCGGCCCACCGCGCAATGGTATTTCTCGGCTGTGAAGAGCGGCATCGGATAAATCTTGTTCGCCGGATCATCCACCACGTCCAGGCCGGGGGCTTTCTTCAAAACCGCGCGCGCGGCCGCCACGGTCACGGGTTTCTCAAACTCCGCGCTCACGGCCACTGAGTGCGCGCGATAGACGGGCACGCGGACGCAGGTGACGCTGGCGCGGAACTTCGGGTGATGCATGATCTTGCGGCCCTCGTTCTCCATCTTCATCTCCTCCTTCGTGTAGCCGGTGTCGAGGAACGAGTCCACGTGCGGCAGGACGTTGAAGGCGATCTGGTGGGGATAAACTTCCTTGGTGACGGGCTGCTTCTTGACGATCTGGTCCACTTGGCGCTCCAGCTCCTCAATGGCCTTAGCGCCGGTGCCCGATACGGCCTGATAGCTCGACGCGAAAATGCGTGTGACGCCGAACGCCTGGTGCAGCGGATACAGCGCCAGCAGTGTGATGGCCGTGGTGCAGGTGGGGTTCGCGATGATGCCCTGATGCTTCGTGCAATCGGCGGCGTTGATCTCCGGCACGACGAGCGGAACCGTCGGATCCATGCGGAACGCGCTGGAGTTGTCCACCACCACGCAGCCGGCCTTGGCGGCGAGAGGCGCGAACTCCTTCGAGATGCTGCCGCCCGCGCTGAAGAGCGCGATGTCGATGCCCTTGAACGAATCCTTGGTCAGTTCGGTGATCGCGATGTCCTGCCCGCGAAACTTGAGTTTCTTCCCGACGGACCGCGCGGAGGCGAGCAAGGTGAGTTTGCCCACGGGAAAGTTCCGTTTCTCCAGCGTCTTGATCATCTCGACGCCGACCGCACCGGTCGCGCCGGCCACTGCCACATGAGGATTTCGGTTCATACCAAAGGGCGCGCACTATACCGGCGAGCGGAAAGCTGTCAAACGCGGGGAGTCGCCCGTAGGCACGCGCGAACGCCGAAGCCGAATTTCGCCGAGGATAACTAGCCGACCAACTCGCGGATCGGCGTGATGCCGGAGTCCACGAGGTATTGGGGACGCCCCGAAGGGTCAGTGACCGTGGCGGCGGCGACGTCAATCCCGAGGCAGGCGTAGAGGGTCGCGAAGATTTCCTGGAACTTCACGGGCCGATCGGCCACGTCCATGCCGTTGCGGTCGGTGGAGCCGATGACCTGGCCGGTCTTCATGCCGCCGCCGGCAACCACGGCGAAGTTCGCGCGCGGCCAGTGGTCGCGGCTGTTCATGGCATTGAGCTTGGGCGTGCGGCCGAACTCACCCCACATGACCACGGCCACGTCGCGGTCCAAGCCGCGCTCCTTCAGGTCGGTGAGCAGCGCAGAAAGCCCCTGGTCCAGCAGCGGGAATTCCTCGCGGGCGCTAGGGAAGTTCATGCCGTCGCCGCCGTGCCAGTCCCAGCGGCTGTAGTTGAGCGACACCACACGCGCGCCCGCTTCCACCAGCCGGCGGGCGACGAGGAAATTGCGGATCATGCGCGGCGCTCCGTCACGCTGATAGCGGTCGTCATTCACCCCGTAACGCTCGGCCACCTTGGGGTGCTCCTTGGACAGGTCCAACGCCGCAGTGAGCTTGGAGTCGGAAAGGATGCCCAGCGCCTGTTGGTTGTAGCTGTCGAGGCCGTCCATCTGGCCGGCGGCATCGG
>JBJTAU010000545.1:0-3010 GCA_046090965.1 Limisphaerales bacterium
CGAGCGCACCGAGCGCATTGAGCGCGGCGATGGCGGTGAAGACACTGCCCTTCGTGCCATCGGCTTGTTCGAGCAGGACGGGCAAGGCTTTCTCCAAGTCCGCTGCGTCGCCGTATTGGCCGAGCGCCTGCGCGGCGGGAATGCGCACGAAGGGCGACGCGTCGGCGAGCGCCTTCACCAAGTCAGCGTGGCTCGCGGTCACCGCGTCCTTGCCGCGCATCAGCACGCCGAGCGCAGCCCAGTAGCGGACTTGGAGAAAGCCTTGCCCGTCCTGCTCGAACAAGCCGATGGCACGAAGGGCAGTGTCTTCACCGCCATCGCCGCGCTCAATGCGCTCGGTGCGCTCGGGCCGAAAGCCGCGCCTTCGGTCGCCGCGATCAAGGCGTTGCCCGAAAAAGCCACCGCACCCGATGGCCGCTACGGCACCTACGTCCCGCGCTTGCTCGCCGATCTCCTCATCGACCTCGACGGACCGCCGAAGCCCGCGAAAGAAAAAGCCCCCGGCAAGAAGGGCAAAAAGAAAGCGGAGTAGCTTCGCCTCGCGGAAGCTCAATCACTGCGCACGGTGTCGCCCACGCGCGCGTCCCCCAGCGCGATGTCCGCCGCGAAGTTCGCTCCCCGCATCTGCGCGGACACCGTCACCTCGCCGACCTTCTGGCCATCGCGATAGACATTGAGCTGCTGTTCCGGCGGCGGCAGCCGGCCGAGGACGCCTTCGACCACGATGTATTTCAGCGGCGCGTTCACGAGGACCACCTTGCCGGAGAAGGCCGACACCGGCTCGATGGTGGGCGCGGGGTTCGGCTGGCGGTTGGCTGGCTTCGGCGGCGGCGCTGACTTGCCCTTCGCCTTCGGGGCCGGCGGGACGGTCCCGTCCGGCGCGGCCTTGGGTCCGGCGCAGCCTGCGGCGAGCAGACCGGCGAGCAAGAGAACGGAGCACCAGTGCATCGCGGCGAGTTACGCCCAGGCTGCCCGCTGCGGTCAATGGGCAAAAACCCGACGCCCGGCTGCCGCCGAAAAGAAGACTGGCCCGGCCACGGTTCGCTGCTAACTTGCGCCGGCCTGCCGCGTGTCGCGCGGGCCAGACAACCCAGACTATGGAAACCGCCGTTGCCCCGACCTCCGCCGTGGACGAGAAAATCCGCGACCTCTGCCAAGCCCTCCTCGACCGGCCCGATTTCGGCGACCTGCGCCGCCGCATTGACGCCTTCATGGCCGACGAGAAGGTGAAATACGAATACCAGATGCTCAACGACTCCGGCGCGCTGCTCCAGCAGAAGCAGCAATACGGCGTGCAGATCACCGAGGAGGAGATCGGCCGCTTCGAGGCGCTGCGCGACAGCTTCATGAAGAACCCCGTGGCCACCGAGTTCCTCGATGCGCAGCAGGAAGTCTCGCGCGTGCAGGACAACATCATGAAGCACATCCAGAAGACCCTCGAACTGGGCCGCGTGCCGACGGTGGAGGACATGAACGACGGCAGTTGCTGCTCCGGCCACGGCTGCGGCTGCGGCTGAGACCGCGCAAGGCAGTTGCCTACTTCTGGCCGGCCACACTCCGGGCCGGTGCAGACGGGGCTGATCCCACCTTCTGAATCGCCTGCTCGATGACGCGCAGGTCGTTCGTCGTGCCGCGCACGAGGAGCAGGCCGTTCTCCGGGTTGAACGTGACACGTGTGCTGCCGTTCGTCGCGCCGAGGGTGGTGACGCCGGCACTTTGGAAATACTGGCGGACCAGCGCGTTGGCCTCGGCGGCGGTGCGCTGCGGGGACGGGACGGATTGCGCCACTACCGGATTACCCATCACGCCCTGCAAGCCTTGGATGAACGTGTCCGGGTTCACGCGGAACATCCGCGAGTAGTAGGCCACTGGCCCGCGCGGAATGAAGGCGATGGCGTATTCCTCCACGCTGAACTGCGTGGGCAGCTCGGCGGTCTTGCAGATGACATCCAGCGCCTGCCGTAGCGTGAGGTTCTTGAGCGGCTGCGTCACGCGCACGAGGCCCTCGCTCAAGGCCACGGGCCGCGCGACGGGCACCGGGTTGCCAGCGGCATCGAGTAACGGCGCAGCGGGCGCGACGTCGTTGATGAGGAAGTTCAGGCCCTTCTTGGCTGGGTCCGGCTCGGGGTCGAACTTCTTCGCGTCCTCGATGAGCCGCTGCACCACACCCACGAGTGGCACGGCGTCGAAGTGGACTTCCGGCAGCACAATTTCCTCAAGCTTGCGGTTGATGCGCTGCGCGCCCTTGCTGGAATGCGTGAGGAACGGGACTTGGGAATTGGTCTTGAAGTAGGGATTTGGGATGGGAAGTCCGTTCTGGATCCGCGCAGACTCGTTCCATTTCTGGGTCACGGCGACAACTCGGTCTCCGTAAATCTTCTCGCGTGTCTGGCTCTCACGCTCGAACTGCGCCTCTTGACTCAACCGTAGGTAGAAGTAAGCGGCCTCGTTGAGCGGGTCTTTCGCGATGGCTTGTTCCAGCTTCTGCTTTGCCTCAGCGAAATTTCCGAGTTGGTAAAGCACCTGCCCATCCTTGACCAAATGCAGCACTTCCGCTCGCTCCGCTGGCAGAGGCGGTTGTGCCGGCCGATTTTTATGGGCAGCCTCCACGCGCTCGTTGAAGCGCTTGAACTGCTCGGCCTCGGCGCTCTTTGGGTCGAATGGCAAAATCTTGTCCACCTCGGCAGCGGCGGCCTTGAACTCGAATCTCTCCTGCAACGCGACGGCAAGTTGCAGGCGGGAGTGCGTCAGCCCCGCCAGCGCTTCCCGGTATTGCTTCTCCACCGCCTCGACGCCGCCAAGCAGCTTGGCGTGACCGACGGCTTCCTCGTAGCGCACCACCGCGTTCGTCCACAACTTGGCCCGGAGAAACTGTTTGGCCTCCGTCAGCAACCGCTCCAACGCCTCGCGCTGCACCTGCCGCCGCACCGCCTCGGCTTCTGCGGCCGGCGACGGCGTAGGAGACGAGGTGACGAGGCTCTGACTGGAAGACGGGGGCTGGGGGCTGGCG
>JBJTAU010000546.1:0-5735 GCA_046090965.1 Limisphaerales bacterium
GCGGCGGCCTTGGTCTCGGCAGGCGGCGCGTCTTCGGGTTCCGGCGGGAGCGGCAGCAGGGAAATCTTCAGGCACGTCGGGCACTGGAACTCCGTGCCGGCCAGTGCGGCCCCCACGCGGAACTCCTCCTCGCAAAGCGGGCACTTGAAGGCGATGTCCATCGGTGACTGTGGCGTCAGCGTGCCGCAAACCCGCGCGGGAGGGAATTCATTTTCGCGCAGGCAGGTCGCGGTGTCCGCACCGCGCCAAGGAGGTCGTGTGAGCTTCGGGTTGGCGGCGGGCTGAGGACAGCCTGTCCTACCCATCATCGTCGTCCGGGAAATACTCCTTGCCGCTCTCGTTCGTGCGCCGGAAGCTCGCGGCGTTTCAAGCAATTCATCGTTCCCAATTCACTCCCATGAGCGCCGAAGCCCGCATCGCCGAACTGAAACTCGAACTCCCTGCCGCGCCGAAGCCCGCGCACGTTTACAAGCCCGTCGTCGTCACCGGGAACATGTGCTACGTCTCCGGCCACGGCCCGCTGCGCGTGGACAAGACGATGATCACCGGCGTCGTGGGCAAGGACTTGAACCTCGAACAGGGCCAGGCCGCCGCGCGCCAGGTCGGCCTCGCCATCCTCGCCACCGTGCGCAACGAGTTGGGCAGCCTCGACCGCGTGAAGCGCTTGGTGAAGACGCTCGGGATGGTCAACACCGCCGCCGACTTCTACGATCACCCGAAGGTCATCAACGGCTTCAGCGAACTGATGCGCGACGTGTTCGGGGACGACGCGGGCGTGGGCGCGCGCAGCGCAGTGGGAATGGGGCCGCTGCCGGGGAACATCGCGGTGGAAGTGGAGTGCATCTTTGAGCTGAGGTGACCCCGCGCTGGACTTCACCCCGCGCCCTCGCCACTCTCCCGCGCCGTGAAGCAGACGATCGTCACGTTGGATTTGGAAGGCGTGCTGGTGCCGGACATCTGGATCGCCGTCTCCGAGAAGACCGGCATCCCGGACCTGCGGCGCACCACCCGCGACGAGCCGGATTACGACAAGCTGATGCGCTACCGCATCGGCATCCTCGACCAGCACGGCATCAAGCTCTCCGACATCCAGGCCGTCATCGGCACGCTCGCGCCGCTGCCGGGCGGGAAGGAATTCCTCGACGAACTTCGCGCACTCACGCAGGTCATCATCCTGAGCGACACCTTCGAGCAATTCGCCCAGCCGCTCATGCGCCAACTCGGCTGGCCGACGCTCTTCTGCCACCGGCTCCTCGTGACGAACGACCGCATCACCGGCTATCAGCTCCGCATGCCCGACCAGAAGCGCGAGTCCGTCCGCGCGCTCCAGGCGCTCAACTACCGCGTCCTCGCCGCGGGTGATTCCTACAACGACACGTCCATGCTTTTGCAGGCGGACCAGGGCTTTCTCCTCCACGCGCCGGAGAACGTGAAGCGCGAGTTCCCGCAGCTCCCCGCGATGGCGACGCACGCGGAGCTGATGGGGCGGCTGAAGGCGGAGCTTGGGGGAAGTAATTAGTGCTTAGTAATTAGTCGGCGACGGTCAAAGCGCGCGACTTCGGACTAAGAACTAATTACTAATCACTTTCCCCGCTCAGTCCTCCGCCTTCGATTCCCGGCCCGTGAGATCGCGCACCGCGGCCTTCACGTCCTTGCCTTCGTAGAGCACCGCGTGGACCTGCTCGATGACGGGCGTGCTGACGCCGTGCTTGCGCGCGAGCTGCCACGCCGAGCGCGCCGTGGGATAGCCCTCCACCACATGCGGGCTGCCCGCGAGCAACTCCACCACCGCTGCGCCCCGTCCGAGCTGCTCGCCGAAGGACCGGTTGCGGCTCAACTTCGAGAAGCAGGTCACGGTCAAATCCCCGAGGCCGCTCAAGCCGGTGAACGTCTCCGCCTGCGCGCCACACGCCACCCCCAAGCGGCGCATCTCCGCCAGCGCGCGGGTGACCAACGCCGCCTTCGCGTTGTCGCCGAAGCCTAGGCCGTCGCCCATCCCGGCGGCGATGGCGATGACGTTCTTGAGCGCGCCGCCGAGTTCCACGCCCAGTGGATCCGTGCTGGTGTAAACGCGGAACGCAGGCCGGTGAAAGAGACTTTGCACGAGCGATGCGACGCTGAGGTCCGTGCTGGCGGCGACAATCGCGGTGGGGATTCCTCGTGCCACTTCCAACGCCAGCGTCGGGCCGGAGAGGGCCACGATCCGCGCTCGGGGCGCGCACACCTGGAGCACGCCGCACATGGTCAACCCGCTGTCGTGCTCGATGCCCTTGGTCACGCTCACCGCCAGGCCGCGAAAATCCTTCAGCGCTCCGGCCACCTCGCGGAACGCCCGCGACGGCACGGCCACGATCACCTCGCTGGCCCCGCGCAACGCCGCGGTGAGTTCAGCTTCGCAGTGCAAGCCCGGCGGGAGCGGCACGCCGGGCAGGTAACGCTCGTTGCGACCGCTGGTGCGCACGTCGGCGAGATGCGCGGGGTCGTGACCCCAGAGCGCGACTTCGTGGCCCGACTCGCGGAGCAGCTTGGCGAGCGCCGTGCCCCACGCGCCCGCGCCGAGGACGGTGATGTTCATGGGATGATTTTGCCGCGAGAGGGCGCAGAGGACACAGAGAAGAAGGGGAAACGTCCAACGTTCAACTTCCAACTTTCAACGTCCAAAGTCGCCGCATCGCTCCCCGTTGGAAGTTGAGCGTTGAACGTTGGACGTTGGAAGTTTCGGCCTTTCATCTTTGTGCTCTCTGCGCCCTTTCGCGGCTAAGTCTTCTTATCCTCCGGCGGCTCGGATGGCTTCGACCCGATGCGGCTCTCGGTGCCCGCGCGGAGCCGCTCGATGTTGGCCTTGTGCTTGTAGATCGCGAGCGCACCCAGCGCCGTCGAGACGCCGATGAGCAGCGCACCATTGCCCGTGAGCCAGACCGCCAGCGGCAGCGCCACCGCCGCCACGATGGACGCGAGCGACACGTAGCGGCTCACCGCGAAGACCACGAGCCACGTCGCCAGCGCGATGCCGAACGCCGCCGGAGCCAGCGCCGCGAAGACGCCCGCCGTGGTGGCAATGCCCTTGCCGCCCTTGAAGCGAAGCCAGCAGGTGTAGTTGTGGCCGAGGATGGCGCAGATGCCGGCGAGTGCGGGGTGATGCTCCCATACGCGAATCAAATTGGAATCTGCCAATCTGATCTCGCCGATGTGCGGGCCAAACACAACGGAAGCGGTCTCAGGCATCAGCACTTGCATCACCGACACTGTCAACGAGCCGACGACCAGCACTGCGAGCGCCCCTTTCACCGCATCCGCCGTCAGCACGAAGATGCCCGGCCCCTTGCCGAGGATGCGGAAAACATTCGTCGCGCCGATGTTCCCGCTGCCAACGCTGCGGATGTCCACGCCCTTCGCCTTCGCGACGAGGAAGCCGGTCGGAATCGAGCCAAGCAGGTAGCTCAACAGAACCAGCGTGATGAGGGCGGCAGCCACGGGTGGAGTATGTTTCGGCCCGACGAAGTTCAAAGTTCAAAGTTCAAACCCCCGCGTTGTCAGCCGCGCCTCTGCGGTGGCACACTCCGCGCATGGCTGCTGAGAAAATCCGCGTCGCCGTCATCGGCACTGGTTCGCTGGGCAAGGAACACGCCCGGCTCTACGCCGAACTCGCGCGCACCGGCGCGGTGGAGTTCGCCGGCGTCTTCGACGCAAACCCCGAGGCCGCACGCAAGCACGCCGCCACCCACGGCACACGGGCCTTTGCCTCCATCGCCGAGGCCGCCGCTGCGAGCGACGCGTTGAGCATCGTCACGCCCACCACGACGCACTTCGACATCGCCAAGTCGCTGCTGGAGGCGGGCCGCCACGTGCTCGTGGAGAAGCCGATGACCGAGCGTTCCGACCAGGCGGCGGAACTAGTGCGGCTCGCGCATGAGCGCAAGCTGGTGCTGCAAGTCGGCCACGTCGAGCGCTTCAACCCCGTCTTCAGCTACCTCGAAACCGCCGCGCCGGAGCCGCGCTTCATCGAGTGCCATCGGCTCTCGCCTTTCCCTGCGCGCAGCACGGACATCGGCGTCGTGCTCGACCTGATGATCCACGATCTCGACGTGGTGCTGGCCTTCGTGCGCTCGCCGGTCGTGAGCGTGGACGCGGTGGGCATTCCGGTCTTGAGCAAGTCCGAGGACATCGCGAACGCGCGGCTGCGCTTCGCCAACGGCTGCGTGGCGAACCTCACCGCCAGCCGCATCAGCCCCGAGCGGCTGCGGAAAATCCGCGTGTTCAGCGGTGGCGCGCAGCCCAGCTACATCTCGCTGGATTACCGTGAGCAGACGGGCTTCATCTATCGCCTCGCCGGCGACGACGCGGAGAAAAGCTCGCTGCTCAAGATGCTCTTGTCCGCAAACGACTCGGCCATCGTGAGCGAGTTCGCCGGGAAGAAGATCGTGCGCGAGCCGGTGCCCATCGCGAAGGACGACCCGCTCAAGCTGGAGCTGGCGCACTTCGTCGAGTGCGTCCGCGAGCGCCGCACGCCCAAGGTCAGCGGCGCCTCCGCCAAGCACGCGTTGGACGTGGCGTTTGAAATAACGCGGCAGATCAATGCGGCCAAAGCCTCACCTTGAATCAAACCTGGCCGAGACTACACTCTGGAACCTGACATGAGCACCGCCATCATTGCCAAACCGCCCGCCCGCCGAACCAAGGCGACGGCCAAACCAGCCGTGCTGCGCCTGCTCGAATCCTGGTGCCGCGAGAGCGACTACGACTCGCGTGCATGGCCGCGCGTGCGCCGCTCACTGGCGGCCAATCGGCTGTCTGCGCGCCCTGCCCTGAATGATTAAGCCGTGGGTTCTCGACACCGGTCCGCTTGGCAGGCTGACACATCCGTCTCCAAATGCGGAGATTGTCGGCTGGCTGGAAGGCCAGCTTGCGCTCGGGGTGCCCGTGATGATTCCCGAAATCGCTGACTACGAACTGCGGCGAAACCTGCTGCTGGAGGGATTGACCCGTTCCGTCGCCCGCCTGGACAAGTTGAAGACCGTGCTTCCCTACATTCCTCTGACCACGGACATCATGCTCCATGCGGCGGAACTATGGGCGAAGGCACGCCAACGCGGCCATGTCACCGCCGACCGGCAGGCGCTGGATGGCGATGTGATTCTCGCGGCGCAGGCGGCAGCCGTCGGTGGCCGGGTCGCGACTGAGAACATCGGCCATCTGGCGCGCTTGGTTGAGGCGCACGATTGGCGAATCGTCGAGGCGGAAGGGGAGTGAAGTCGCCTGTTCAAGTTGTCGTTGTCGGCGGCGGAGCAGCCGGCTTCTTCGGGGCCATCACTTGCGCGGAGGCGTTGCAGGGGCGCGGCTCGGTGACGATTTTGGAGCGCGGGGCGAATGTCTTGCAGAAGGTGAAAATCTCGGGCGGCGGGCGGTGTAACGTGACGCACTCGTGCTTCGAACCGAAGGATCTGGCGAAGCGGTATCCGCGCGGCGGTCCGGCGCTCATCGGGGCGTTCCATCGGTTTCAGGCGGCGGACACGGTGAAGTGGTTTGAGGAGCGCGGCGTGGAGCTGAAGACCGAGGCGGATGGGCGGATGTTTCCCACCACGGATCAGTCGCAGACGATCATCAATTGCCTGACGGAGTCAGCGCGGAAGGCGGGCGTGCAGGTGCGGATGAACTGCGGGGTGGAACGGGTGGAGCGACGCAGTGAGGGAGGGTTCAGACTCCATTTGTCTGCCGGCACAAGTGGCGTGGGGGCC
>JBJTAU010000547.1:0-4201 GCA_046090965.1 Limisphaerales bacterium
TGGGCGTCGCAAACCAGGTGCTGAGAAAATCCATGCCACGCGCGAAGACGAGCAGGCCCAGGGTGATGAGGTAGTCACGGCTGCCGAAGGGGGCAAAGTCTTCCATGGGCGAGGAGGGGAAGATTCAATGAGGAGAGCAGGAAGGCAGGAGAGGGAAAGGCGTGGGGCCAGCCGGCTCCTGCCTTCCTGCTCTCCTTATAAACAATCCCTCATGCTTTCTTGCCGTAGATTAGCTCCGGCGATTCGAGCCTGGGTTCCGTCTCCTTCCACGTCGCCCCGTCCCCTTCGATGCTGCGGAAGAAGCAGCTCTTGAAGCCTTCGTGGCAGGCCGCACCGGTCTGCTCGACTTGGATCAACAACGTGTCGCCGTCGCAGTCGAAGGCGATGTCCTTGACCACCTGCACGTGGCCGCTGGACTCGCCCTTCATCCAGAACTTTTGGCGCGAGCGGCTCCAGAAGTGTGTCTTGCCGGTGGCGATGGTGGATTCCAGCGAAGCGCGATTCATCCACGCCATCATCAGCACGCGGCCGGTGGACTGTTCCTGGATGATGGCTGGGATGAGACCATCGGTGGTGAATTTGAGTTTGTCGTAGAAGCTCATGGCTGTTTAGGGGATGGAGACTCGGCGATGGGAGATTTCGGCAGACTGGTGGAGCTGTCAGTGGAGTCGAGCCGGACGAAGAAGACGGCTGCGATCACGCAGGCGAAGGCGGCGAAGTGGTTCCACTTGAGTTTCTCGCCGAGGTAGAGCACCGCGAACGCGCAGAAGACGAGGATGGTTATGACCTCCTGCATGATTTTGAGCTGCGTGGCGGAATAGGCGCCGTGACCCCAGCGGTTCGCCGGCACCATCAGGCAATACTCGAAGAACGCGATGCCCCAGCTCGCGAGCACGACAACCCACAGCGGTGCGGACTTGAACTTCAGGTGGCCATACCACGCGAAGGTCATGAACACGTTCGACGCGACGAGCAGCGCGATGGGCGCCCAGCGGGATTGGGTGAGATCACTCATGGCATTTCCACCTGCTCAAACATTCCGCACAGGAATTCCCTTCCCGGCGAGGTGACGCTTCACATCGGCGACGGTGTAGGTGCCGAAGTGAAAGATGCTCGCGGCGAGCACGGCGTCGGCGCGGCCTTCCAGCAGCACGTCAGTCATGTGGTCAAGCGTGCCTGCACCACCGCTGGCCACCACCGGCACGCCGACGGACTCGCTGACCCGACGCGTGATGACGAGATCGAAACCCGCCTTGGTGCCATCGGCGTCGATCGAGTTAAGGACGATCTCCCCCGCACCGAGGGCGACGGCACGTTGCGACCACGCAACAGCTTCGAACCCGGTCGCCTGGCGCCCGCCCTTCGCGAAGACTTCCCAGCGGTCGGGCGCGACTTTCTTGCAGTCGATCGAGACGACGATGCACTGGCTGCCGAACTTCTCCGCGCCTTGCCGGATGAGGTCGGGCGTGGCGAGTGCGGAAGAGTTGATGCTGACCTTGTCCGCGCCCGCACGCAGCATCGTCTGCATGTCGTCCAGGACGCGGATCCCGCCGCCAACGGTCAGCGGCATGAAGCATTGGTCCGCCGCGCGCTCGATCACGCTGACCATGCTGGCGCGCCCGTGCGCGCTGGCAGTGATGTCGAAGAAGACCATCTCGTCCGCGCCCTGCTCGTTGTAGCGCACGGCCAGCTCGACCGGATCACCGACGTTCCGCAAACCGCCCGTCTCCGCGCGTCCGAACTGCACGCCGCGCGTGACTTGTCCGTCATGGACGTCGAGACAGGGGATGACGCGTTTGGCGAGCATTTAGCGAGGCGGGCTTGGAGTCAGGAAGTAACGGGGCACCGGCCAAGCCGCCATGGCTCCAACACGCCTATTTCCCGCTGGATCGGACTTACTTCGCAACGCTGAACTTGCCGCCGGTGTTCTTGAAGCTCTTGTCCGAGTAGAGCAAGGAACTGAGCGAGTTCAGCGGATCTTTGGCGGTGAACTTGTAGCCCAGCGCCAGAATGGCCTTGAGCACCTCGTGCCGGGATAAGGACTTGCCGGTCACGGCCTTCACGGCGGCTTCCTTCATGGACAAGGTGTTCTTGGCGCGCTTGCCGCGTCGGCGCGACCCGGGCTTCGGACCGGGTTTGGCGCGCAAGGCGGCAATCACTGGGACAGGTGCCCCCAGAGCACGGTTGATGGCGGCGAGCCGGGCTTCCAGTCCGGCCTTTTCTTTCGTCAACGACTCGCGCAAGGCGAGAAACTTGTCCACATCGGTCAATTTCATTGCCTTCCTATAGGTTGACAGCCAGAGGCTGGCAAGCTGTCTTGCAAGTCGTCCACTTGACACTCCCCCGGCCAATCCTCATTTTCGCCTCTCTAAACGGGACGTTCTCCCGCTGGTCACGACAACTTTTATGAGTCACAACTTGTTCAACTCTCTGCAAACCTTCGACCTTGGCAATGGCAAGAAGGGAAAATTCTACTCGCTGCCCGCGCTGGAATCCGCCGGTGTCGGCAACGTTTCCAGGCTGCCGGTGTCCATCCGCCTCGTGCTGGAGTCCATCCTGCGCAATTGCGACGGCAAGAAGGTCAGTGAAGCCGCCGTGCGCGAACTCGCCAACTGGAAGCCGACCGCCGCGCGCACCGAGGAAATTCCGTTCGTCGTCGCGCGCATCGTGTTGCAAGACTTCACCGGTGTGCCGTTGCTCGTGGATCTCGCGGCCATGCGCAGCGCGGTGAACAAGATCGGTAAGAATCCCAAGATCATCGAGCCGCTCGTGCCCGTGGACCTCGTCGTGGACCACTCAGTGCAGGTGGATTTCGCCGGCGCGCCGGATTCGATGCAGAAGAATCTGGAATTAGAATTCAGCCGCAACCGCGAGCGCTACCAGTTCCTCAAGTGGGGCATGCAGGCGTTCGATACGTTCAAGGTCGTGCCGCCGGGCATCGGCATCGTGCATCAGGTGAACCTCGAGTATCTCGCCAAGGGCGTGCTCGAAGCGGGTGGCGTTTACTATCCCGATACACTCGTCGGCACGGACTCGCACACCACGATGATCAACGGTCTCGGCATCGTCGGCTGGGGCGTCGGCGGCATCGAAGCGGAGGCGGGCATGCTCGGTCAGCCGGTTTATTTCCTGACGCCCGATGTCGTCGGCGTGCAGCTCACCGGCGCGATCAAGGAAGGCGTCACCGCCACCGACGTGGCGCTGACCGTCACGCAGATGCTTCGCAAGGCGAAGGTCGTCGGCAAGTTCGTGGAGTTTTTCGGTCCGGGCGCGGCGGCGCTCCCGCTCGTGGATCGCGCGACCCTCGCCAACATGGCTCCGGAATACGGCGCGACAATGGGCTTCTTCCCGATTGACGAGGAGTGCGTGAATTATCTCCGCGCCACCGGCCGCAGCGAGGCGCACTGCAAGCTGTATGAGAATTATTACAAGGCGCAGGGGCTTTGGGGAATTCCGCAAGCCGGCCAGATTGAATACTCGCCAGTCGTCGAACTCGACCTCGCGACGGTGAAGCCCAGCGTCGCCGGCCCGAAACGTCCGCAGGATCGCATCGAACTCGGCAACCTGCGTCGCGAATTCTTCAACGCCATCCAACGCCCCGTCACCGATAATGGTTTCGGCAAGACACGTCAGGTTTTCGGCAAGTCCGTTAAAGTCGAGACCGCCGAGAAGAAGAAAGCCGCCATCGGCACGGGCGCAGTCGTCATCGCCGCCATCACGAGTTGCACGAACACCAGCAATCCGAGTGTCATGCTCGCGGCGGGTTTGCTCGCGAAGAAGGCCGTTGAAAAAGGCCTCAAGGTGAATCCTGCCGTGAAGGCGTCGCTCGCGCCCGGATCGCGCGTCGTCACCGATTACCTCAAGAAGACCGGCCTCACGCCGTATCTCAACAAGCTCAAGTTCAACACGGTCGGTTACGGCTGCACGACGTGCATCGGCAATTCCGGCCCGCTCGACCCAGCCATCGAGGACGCTATCGTGAAGAACGATTTCGTCACCGCCAGCGTGCTTTCCGGCAACCGCAACTTCGAGGCGCGCGTGCATCAGAACGTGAAGTCGAACTTCCTCATGTCACCGCCGCTTGTCGTCGCGTTCGCGCTCGCGGGCCGCGTGGACATTGACCTGAGTTGCGAACCCATCGGCAGCGACAAGGAAGGCAACGCGGTTTATCTCGCCGACATTTGGCCGACGCTTCAGGAAG
>JBJTAU010000548.1:0-4549 GCA_046090965.1 Limisphaerales bacterium
CCTTTCAGCGGGTTGTTGCCGTTGTAGAGGTTCAGGGAGACCAGCGTGCGGAACGGTGCGAGCGCCTCGTCGCCCGCGAGATCCGCAAGCCAGCCGGGCGCAGGCGTGCTCCAAGTGGCCTGTCCGCCGGCTTCCTTTGCGGCGGCATCGACAGCCAGCGCCTGCGCGCGATGGGCGAGGGCTTCCTTGAGCGCGGGCAGTTCCTTCTTCACGCGGTCGCGAAGCTGCGTGTCCGCGATTTCGCCCAAGCGCGACGTGACGTTCGCGGAGTTGCCTTCCGCCAGCGCCCGGAGTGCCGCGCGCACGGCGGGCACGTCCTGTGACGGCGGCGGGGCGATGATGCGCGACGCGAGCACCTTGCTGTGGTGGATGGTGTTGGTCGCGACCTTCGCGTCCTTGGGGAACTCGATGGTCTGCGGGCCGCCGGTCTGCGGGTTTGGCTCGTAGAGCGGCGCGCCCGTGCTCGCGACCGTGACGCGGATGCGGTGGCCGCGGTTGAAGATGACGCTCGTCCAGCCCACGTCGAACGCCAGCTTTGCCGGCTCGCCGGGCACCAGCAGCTTCTCGTGATCGAAGCCCTCGCGGTAGCGGGCGCGGCGTGGATAATCCATCAGCAGCATCGAGCGGCCGTCGGGATACACGTCGCTCACGCGCACGAGGAAATCCGTGTCGCGCGCGGTGCTGCTCACCCACAGCTCGACTCTCACAAGGCCGGTCCACTCGACCGGCTCGGCGAGTGGCTCGGTGGTGAAGGTGCGGACCTCCGCCTGCTTCTCGAATGGCTGCGCGTCCTTGGCACCAGGGAAGGCGGTGCCGGGAATGCTCATCGGATGAAACGGGTCGCTCACGTAGCTGGTAGAAGCCTTCGCCGCCGTGGGCGCGGCGGTGGAGAGCCGGCCGCCCTCGCGCAGGAAGAAACTTTGCGGCGTTGCGTGCGGCGGCCAGTCCAGTGCGGTGCGCCAGACGTTGCCGGGCGCGTTGGTTTCGCCGGTAGCACCCATGACGTAATAGCGCACGGGCGCATCCGTCATGATGCCGTTGTTCGTGCCCTTGAGGTGGTGGTTGAACCACGCGGTCATGTGCGCATACACGTCGAAGAACGCATTCGTCGGGTAGGTCATTTCGGCGATCTTGTTCGACTTGGGATAACCGCCGTGCAGCCACGGGCCGATGATGAGCTGTTGTTGCCCGCGCGAGTTCGGTCCCGCCTGATGCTGCCGGCCGATGAAGCTCATCACGGAACCCTGACACATGAAGTCATACCAGCTCCCGATGGTGAAGCACGGCACGTTCATCTTCGGGAAATGCAGCGAGCAGTCTTCGTCGCGCCAGTAGTTGTCGTAGTGCGGATGACGGAAAGTTTCCGCGAGCCACGCGTCGTTGTCCGCCGGGTCGCGCGCGACGGTCGCCATGCTCTTGAAGCGCACCGGCCTCGTTACCCCGCCAATGCGATAACCCTCCTGATACAGGCTCAAGCCCGTGTCCGTCATGTATTGCGCGACGAGATGCGGCGGCTGCGTGACCGCGAGGAAGTTCTGCGCGTAACCGGCCTGCGAGCCGCCGTAAGTGCCGATTTTGCCCGTGCACCACGGCTGCGCGGCGAGCCACTCGCAGGTATCGCAGCCTTCCTTGAGTTCGCCCCACGCCAGTGCGCGGTAGCCCTGCCACTTGCCCTCGGACTGGTGCGTGCCGCGATAGTTGACCAGCGCGATGACGAAGCCGCCTTCCGCGAACTTTGCCGCCGCCTTGCGCGAACCAGCCCCGTGGATGTCCGCGTAACGCTGCTCGAAGACGACGGGCCAGGGCCCCTTGCCGGGCGGGAAGTAGACCCACGCGGAGAGGTGCTTCCCGTCGCGCATGGGAATCATCGCGTGCTCCTCGCGCACGGGGCCGAGGTCCAGCGGCGGCGATTCCGCAGCGCGAAGATTGAGCAGCGCAACGAAGAGCAACGCGAACCGGCAGATGCGGGAGAACATACGGGAAACTCCGACGGCGGGGCAGGGGAGGGAGTTCAATTCCGTTCCAAGCTCCGGCCGGGCCGCGATGAGCACGCCTCCCGCGCTCAATCGACCGCCACGAGGGCCTTGATGACGCCGGTCTCTGGTTTGGTCCAGCTCGGGAAGACGCCGATCATGTCCTCGAAGCCAGCTTGGTGCGTGATCCACGGGCGGGTGTCAATCTGGCCGTCCTCGATCAAGCGGATGATGCGGGCGAAGTCGGGCGG
The DNA here is from genome assembly GCA_046090965.1 of Limisphaerales bacterium. GTDB lineage: Bacteria > Verrucomicrobiota > Verrucomicrobiia > Limisphaerales > SXTU01 > SXTU01. Next base: position 2,225 of record JBJTAU010000548.1, read on the forward strand.
GAGGGCGTTGCGGCTGGCGCGGATGTCCAGCTCGCGCCGGTGCAGCGCCGGGGCCTGGAGGAAGCTGATCTCCGCCTGCGTGATGCCGACATAGACGAGCCGGCCCTTGAAGGCGCAGTAGTTGAGGGCGTGGGCCATGGATTTGTTGCTGCCGGTGGCGTCCACGACGACGTCGGCGAGCTGGCCGTTGGTGAGTTCGGCGAGACGTTTCAATTCTTCGGCGTCGCCTTTGGTGAGGATGGTGTCGGGCACGCCCATGGTGTCGCGCACGAAGGCGAGGCGTTGCTCGTTCATGTCCATCACGATGGTCTTCGCGCCGGAGAGCTTGGCGAACTCGACGACGGACAGGCCAATTGGCCCCGCGCCGATGACGAGGACGGCTTCGCCGGGCTTCGGTTCGCCGCGATTGATGGCGTGGCAGCCGATGGCGTGGGTTTCGACGAGGGCGAGTTGATCGAAGGTGAGTTTCTTCGACGGGTGCATTTTGCGCGCGGGCAGGATGATGCGCTCGGTCATGCCGCCGTCGCACATGACGCCGAGGGTTTTGTTGGTTTCGCAACAATTCGTGTGGCCGCGCCGGCAGGCGTAGCAGTGGCCGCAGTTGATGTAGGGCTCGACGGAGCAGCGGTCGCCGGGCGCGACGTTCGTGACGCCGGGGCCGATGGCGAGGACTTCAACGCCGAGTTCGTGGCCAGGGATGCGGGGGTAGCTGAAGAAGGGCATCTTGCCGAGGTAGCCGGAGATGTCCGTGCCGCAGATGCCGATGCGATGGACGCGGAGGAGGACTTCGCCGGCAGCGGGGGCGGCGGGTTCGGCGATGTCAATGCGTCGCCAGGCTTGGGGTTTTTCGAGTTGGAGGGCTTTCATGATGGTGCGTAGCAGAGCCGAAACTGGAAATCACTTCATCACCGCGAGCATCTCCTTCACGGCCTTCGCAAGGCCGACGGTAAGGCTGCGGCTGACGATGCTGTGACCGATGTTCAGCTCGATCAGATGTGGGACAACTTCGAGCAGTGGCGGGACGTTCGTCGTGTTGAGGCCGTGGCCGGCGTTGACCTTTAGGCCGAGCTCGTGGGCCTGCGCGGCGGCGGCGGCGAGGCGTTTCAACTCAGCTTTGCGTTCGCGGGCTTTGCCAAAGCACTCAGCGTAAGCACCCGTGTGCAGCTCGATGAACTGGCTGCCGGACATTGCGGCGGCGGCGACCTGGATCGGGTCGGGCGCGATGAAGAGGCTGACCTCGATGCCCGCGTCGTTCATGCGGCGGACGGTGCGCTTGAGCGCGGCAAGGTTGCCGGCCACGTCGAGGCCACCCTCGGTGGTGACTTCCTGCCGACGTTCAGGCACGAGGCAGACGATGTCGGGTTTGAGCTTGAGCGCGAGGCGGATGATCTCTTCGGCGTTCGCCATCTCCAAGTTCAGTCGCGTGGAAATCTTCTTTCGCAACGCGATGACATCGCGGTCCTGAATGTGTCGGCGGTCCTCGCGCAAAGGGGCGGTGCTCCCGTGCGCGCCAGCGGCCTCGCACACGAGCGCAGCGGCAACGGGACACGGCTCGCCGAAGCTGCGGCCGCGATAGCGCGCTTCGCGGACGGTGGCGACGTGGTCAATGTTGACACCGAGTTTCAGCATGGGGGGAAAGTAAAACGTGAGCCGTAATGCGTAAAACGTAATGCGTAAGGGCAACCGAAGTGCGAACGCGCGTCTGTTTACGTTTTACGCATTACGCATTACGGGACCTCTCACTTGCCCGGCGGCTTCGGCGTCCCGCCCGGGAACGTCGGCAATCCCGGCATCGCATTCGTCGGGTAGGCGAAGGCGGGAAAAGCCGGATTGTCCAGCCAACGTGTGAGCAAGGCGAGTTCGATCGCGGTCAGCCCGATGTCGGAACGGCGAACGGCTTTCAGCTCCGCGGCCGAGGCGGCCGTGATTTCGGTGATGGCGTTGCCGAGCTTGGGTGACACGGCGCGGAGCCACTGGTTCGCGGCGGCTCCGGGGAAGGACGGGTTTGCCGACAGCATCGCGGTGATCTGAAAGATCGGCACCCACTGCGCGAGTTTCGCCTCGGTGATTTCCCAGTCGTAATAAACGAGGTTGGTGCGCGGGAGGAATTGGTTGAGCAACTCGGCGGGCGGCGGGTTCGTGTTCGGCCCCATCGGGATGATGCCGGCCATGCTGCCGAACAAGAGGAAGTCATCGCCCGGCTCTGGCGCGGGGCGCACGAACGGAACGAGGATCGGCATCCCAACCCAGCCGATCTCCGTGCGGTTCGTCGTGAAGGCGATGCGACCCACACCAGCCTTTGCGACATTCGTGCCCAGCGTGTGC
>JBJTAU010000549.1:0-2624 GCA_046090965.1 Limisphaerales bacterium
AGCTCGACTTCATCGCCGGCACGCAGGCCAGCGTCGGCTGGCTGGTCTTCGCCGACCTCGGCACTGACTTCCCCACGCTCGGCACGCCGCGCCTCGTGCAGCCGCAGACCTACCGCTGGCCGAACTTCCTCAAGCGCGACAACCTGCTCAACATCGCCAACCAAATCGCCGTCATCGCCATCGTCGCGATCGGCATGACCTTCGTCATCGTGGGCGGCGGCATTGACCTCTCGGTGGGCAGCCTCATCGCGTTGTCCGCCGTGCTGGCGACGCTGGGCATCCGCGACTTCGCTGGCGCGCAACAGGCCAGCCCGTCGGGCATGACGCTGGCGTGCGCAGCGGCCATCCTCGCGACCGGCGGCGCAGGCGCGGTCAACGGCGCGCTGGTTACGTGGTTCCGCCTGCCGCCGTTCATCGTGACGCTCGCGATGATGCTTGTGGCCAGCGGCGCGGCGTATCTGTTGACGCATGGACAATCGGTTTATCAAGTGCCGGATTCCTTTGTCTGGCTCGGGCGCGGCGCAGACTGGTTCCGCCTGCCCAACGCCGTCGTGCTGATGGCCTTGCTCTACCTGCTCGCGCACGTGGGCATGTCGCGCACGGTGCTGGGCCGCTGGCTGTATGCGCTTGGCGGCAACCGCCAGGCCGCGAGTTACTCCGGCGTGCCCGTGCGACTCGTGCTCTTTCTCACCTACGTCGCCAGCGGCCTGCTCGCGGGTCTCGGCGGAGTGGTCCTCGCGTCGCAGCTCAAGAGCGGCTCGCCGACCTTCGGGCAGATGTATGAGCTTTACTTCATCGCGGCGGTGGTAGTCGGCGGCGCGAGCTTGAGCGGCGGCACGGGCCGGATGTTTGGCACGCTCATCGGCGCGCTCATCATCGCCGTCATCCAGAACGGGATGAACCTGATGAACGTGGAAAGCTACACGCAGAAAGTCGTGCTGGGCCTCGTCATACTGGGAGCCGTGCTGCTGGACCTGTTGCGCCAGCGCGGCTGGAAACTTCGACTTGCGGCGGACGAGTGAGATGAACTGAGCATGAACGGACAGACGACAATCCACAAAACTGCCCCTCTCATTAGCACCCGGCTTCAGCCGGGTGTCGCGACGGCAGCACAGGAAAACTGTTTAAACAGTTTTCCGGTTCATCGCGCGCCTCACACCCGACTAAAGTCGGGTGCTAATGAGAGCAGTTCCCCGACGGGGCTTCGCGCGAAGGCTTCCCACTTCCGTGCGCCACTTCGCTTCCGATGCGCCTCCGCGTTTAAGCGGGCTGCCCTGCTTGCGCTGGCCACCGCGTTGCTCGCCAGTCGTGCCTTCTCAGGCGCTCCCACTCCCGCTCAAGTCGAGTTCTTCGAGAAGAACATCCGTCCCGTCCTCGCTGGCGAGTGCTACGAGTGCCATTCCTCAGCGAAGAAGAAGGGCGGCCTCGCGCTCGACACGCGTGAGGGTTTGCTCAAGGGCGGCGAGTCCGGCCCCGCGCTTGTGCCCGGCCAACCAGATTCCAGCCTGCTTCTTCAAGCTCTCCGCCACACACACCCGACGATCAAGATGCCGAAGAACGGCGCGAAGCTCGACGCGCGCATCGTCGCGAACTTCGCCGAGTGGATTCGCCAGGGCGCGCCGGACCCGCGCGCTGCAGTCCCGTCGTTGTCGCCTTCGACCGCTCCATCTGCGTGGGCCGACACACTGGCCTTCCGGCGGCAATGGTGGAGCTTCCAACCGCTCGCCCAGCCCACCGGGCCCACGCCCCAGAATGCCGCGTGGAGCACGAATGCCATTGACCGTTTCCTCCTTGCCGCGATGGAGCCACGCGGCCTTGCACCCAACGCGGACGCGGACCCGCGCACATTCATCCGCCGGCTCACCTTCGCGCTCACCGGCTTGCCACCGCGTGATGAGGAGGTTGAGACATTCGCTCTCGCCATCTCTCCCTCCCTCCGTCCCTCCGTCGCTCCATCGGGACAGAGAGACGGAGAGACGGAGAGACGGAGAGAGGTGCTCAGGGTAGCCGTAGACAAACTCCTCGCCTCCCCCGCCTTCGCCGAACACTGGGCGCGCCACTGGCTCGACCTCGTCCGCGACGCCGAGACACACGGCAGCGAGGGCGACCCCGAAATTCCTTTCGCGTGGCGTTACCGCGACTACGTCATCCGCGCCTTCGCGAACGATGTGCCGGTTGACCAACTCATCCGCGAACACATCGCCGGTGATTTGCTCGCGCCCGCGCAGACGCGCTTCAATGCCGCCGAGCGCCTCAATGAATCGCGCTTCGGTCTCGCGCACTTCCGGCTCGTGGAGCACGGCTTTCAACCGGTGGATTCGCTCGACGAACAGGTGAAGACGATCGACAGCCAGTTCGACGTGTTGTCGAAGGCCTTTCAGGGCCTGACCGTTTCCTGCGCGCGCTGCCACGACCACAAGTTCGACCCCGTCAGCCAGCGCGACTACTACGCGCTCTACGGCGTGCTCGCGAGCGTGCGCCCGGCACAAGTGCAAATTGATTCGCCGGAAATCCTGAACCAGCACCGGGCCGCGCTGCTCACGCAGAAAGCCCGCATCAAGTCCGCCCTCGCCGCGCGTGAGTTGCGCGAGCAACGGCGGGATGGCGTCGCGCCACGCGTCGGC
>JBJTAU010000550.1:0-2606 GCA_046090965.1 Limisphaerales bacterium
CAGCCGGTTCACCACGGACGCCAGCGCGTCGGGCGAAGTGTCGGCGAGGACCGCGGCGGATTCCTCGGGCGTCGGCGGCAGGCCGGTGAGATCGAAGCTCGCGCGTCGCAGCAACTGCTCGCGGCCGGCGGGCGCGCTGGGCGTGAGCTTGGCGGCTTCGAGCTTCGCGAGGATGAACCGGTCAATCGGCGTCCTCGCCCAGGCGGCGTTCTTCACGGCGGGGACGGCCACCGGCTTCAGCGGACGGAACGCCCAGTAATCGCGGCCTTGCGTGACGCTGATTTCGCGGCGGGCCTTCGCGGCTTCACCGGTGCGCGGATCAGGCGCGCCCATGGCGACCCACTTCTCGAAGTCCGCGATGACCTCGGGCGGCAGCTTGGACTTGGGCGGCATGTGCAAGTCCTCGCGCGACCAGCGCAGCGCCTTGATGAGCAGGCTGTCGTCAGGTTTGCCTGCGACGAGCGCTGGCCCTTCATCGCCGCCGGTGAGCAGCGCGGCACGGGTGTCAAGGAAGAGGCCGCCCTTCAACTTGCCCTTGGCCTTCGCCTCGGCAGAGTGGCACTCGTAACAGGCAGACACCAACACCGGCCGAATCTTCTGCTCGAAGAAGGCCACGCCTTCAGGCGCAGGTGGCGCGGGCGCGGCGGAAGAACGGCTTGCGAACAAAACCAACCCGAGGGCAGCGGCCAGACTCAGTCGATAGATCATGCGAATTAGAACCTGAACGTAATGCGCGTTTGGACGACGGACATGCGCCAAAGCATGAAGGAAACTGCCCGGTGTGACGAGTTGAAGTGCATCCATTTCCCCGGACTCAGCTCGCGAACCATGCTGATGGCAGTTACGAAACGATCTTGCGCATGATCTCTGCGCCTTCCACACCGACGAGCTTTTGGTCCAAGCCGCCGTAGAAGTAAGTCAGCTTGTCTGGATCGAGGCCCAGCTGGTGCAACGCAGTCGCATGGAGATTCTTCACGTGGAAGCGGTCCTCGACAGCGGCAGCGCCGAGTTCGTCGGTCGCGCCGACGGTGGTGCCGCCCTTGATGCCGCCGCCCGCCATCCACATCGTGAAGCCGTAGGCGTTGTGATCGCGGCCCGTGCCGGTGGCGTATTCCGCAGTGGGCTGCCGGCCGAACTCGCCCCCCCAGATGATGAGCGTGGAGTCGAGCTGGCCGCGCTGCTTCAAGTCCTTCAACAAGCCGGCGATGGGCTTGTCGGTGCGGCCCGCGTGATGCGTGTGGTTCTTCACGAGATCGCCGTGGGCGTCCCAGTTGTCGTCGTTGTGCGCGCCGCCGGAGTAGAGCTGGATGAAGCGCACGCCGCGCTCGACGAGCCGCCGCGCGAGCAGGCAGCGGCGGCCGAAGTCTTCGGTGCGTTTGTCGTTCATCCCGTAGAGCTCCTTCGTCGCCTCGGTTTCCTTGCTCAAGTCCACCGCGTCGGGCGCGCTGCTCTGCATCTTGAAGGCCATCTCGTAACTGGCGATGCGGGCGGCGAGGTTGCTGTCGTCAGCGCGCGCGGCTTGATGCTCAGAGTTGAACTCCTTGAGCGTGTCGAGGAAGCGCCGTTGCGCCGTCTCGCTCATGCTGGCAGGGCGCGGGAGGTCGAGGATCGGATCGCCCGCCGAACGCACGATGGTGGCTTGATAGCTCGCGGGCATGTAGCCGCTGGACCAGTTCTTCGCGCCGCTAATGGGCCCGCCCGTCGGATCGAGCATCACCACGAAACCGGGCAGATTTTGGTTCACGCTGCCGAGGCCGTAGTTCACCCACGAGCCGAGGCACGGGCTGCCGGAGAGCACCTTGCCGGTGTTCATCTGGAGCATCGCCGAGCCGTGGATCGGCGAGTCGGCCATCATCGAGTGGATGTACGCGATGTCGTCCACGCAGCCCGCGAGGTGCGGGAACAGGTCGCTCACCCACTTGCCGGACTTGCCGTAGGGTTTGCCGGCCCACTTGGGCCCGACGACGCGGCCTTCGTTCTTCTTGCCACCGCGCCCGAAGGTTTTCACCGGGATGGTTTTGCCATCGAGTTTGTAGAGCTCGGGCTTGAAATCGAACGTGTCCACCTGAGACGGCCCGCCATACCTGCAGAGGAAAATCACGCTCTTGGCTTTGCCCGCGAAGTGACCTTGCTTGGGCGCGAGCGGGTTGACGAATGGCGTCGCGGCAGCGGCGGGCGGCGCGAAGAATTTGTCCGCCGTGAGCAGTCCGGTCAGGGCCAGACCGGTGAAACCCGCGCCAGCTTCCCAGAGAAACTCACGGCGCGTGCGGTGGCAAAAGTTGGGCGGGTTCACGGGCAAAATCCTGTTCGTTCAATCCACATAAACCAGCTCGTTCAAGTTCAGCGCCATGAGACAGAAGTATTTCAAGGCGACCTCGGCGGAAGCCTTTTCGTCGGCGCGCAGGGCGGCGATGAGCGCGAGGCTTCGTTGCACTTCCGCATCCGTGGGCGGGCGCGTCGTTACGAGTTGAAGGCCGAAGCGAACTTGCCGGGCCACGTCGCTGCCGGCTTCGCGGCGGAGACGCGCCGCGAACACCTCGGCCTGCTCGTTGAGGAAGGCGCTGTTCAGCATCCCGAGCGCCTGCGTCGGCTGCACGGTCGCGAAG
>JBJTAU010000551.1:0-16329 GCA_046090965.1 Limisphaerales bacterium
AGCGCGAAGCGAAGCGGCTGGCCGGGAAGTAGCGTTCGATCCCCCTCGTCGTCTTGGACTTCGGCGGGAAGTGAAGCGTGCCGAGCGAAGATTCGCTTTGACGGAGCGGACGTCGGGGATTGAACTGGCGGCCAGCAGCAACCAACCTCCCCCACCGATGAATGCTTCAATCTCCCGCCGTTCCGCCCTCGCCAGCGTGGCCGCCGTGGCCGCGACGACCGCCGCGCTCGGTGAACGCCTCGCCGCCGCCGATGCCGCCGCGAAGGTGAAAATCAACCACTCGGCCTGCAAGTGGTGCTATCCGAAGATTCCCCTCGATGACCTCTGCGCGGCTGGCAAGCAGTTCGGCCTGCAATCCGTCGAGCTGCTCGACCCGCCGGACTTCGCCACGGTGAAGAAGCATGGCCTCCACTGCGCGATGGTCAGCTTTCCGCAGAAAAACGGCATCGGCACCATTCCCACAGCCTTCAACCGCCTCGAACACCACGACACGCTCGTCGAGATTTACACCGAGCGCATCAAGCAGTGCGCCGACGCGGGCTTCAAGCAGCTCGTCTGCTTCTCCGGCAACCGCGCCGGCCTCGACGACGAGACGGGCTTGAAGAACTGCGCGACGGGCTTGAAGCGCATCCTCCCCCTCGCCGAGAAGAGCGGCATCACCCTCGTGATGGAACTGCTCAACAGCCGCGTGAACCACAAGGACTACCAGTGCGACAAGTCCGCGTGGGGCATCGCGCTCTGCAAGGCCATCGGCTCCGAGCGCTTCAAACTGCTCTACGACATCTACCACATGCAGATCATGGAGGGCGACGTGATCGCCACCATCCAGCGCGACCACCAGTATTTCGCCCACTACCACACCGGCGGCGTGCCGGGTCGCGCGGAGATTGACGACACCCAGGAGTTGAACTACCCCGCCATCATGCGCGCCATCCAGGCCACGGGCTACAAGGGCTACGTCGGCCAGGAGTTCATCCCCAAGCGCGAGGACAAGCTCGCCTCGCTCAAGCAGGGCGTGCAGATTTGCACGGTGTGATACAGTGACCCCATGTCAACGCTGACCATCGAACTCGCCGACGACGTAGTTCGCGCCTCGGGCAAGACCCCACAGGCGCTGGCGACCGGCCTCAAGCTCGCGCTGGCCATCGAGCTGTTCGCCGACGGAAAATTATCGTTGGGCAAGGCGGCTCAATCCGTTGGGATGCCCAAAATCCTGTTCATGGATGAGCTGGCGAAGCGGCAAGTTCCGGTAATCAACCTGGCCCCCGACCAAATCGCCGACGAACTGCGTGATCCTTGAAACGGTCATTGTGGCGGACAGCAGCCCGCTCATCGGCTTGGCGCGAATCGGGCGGCTCGCGCTGCTGCCGAAGATTGCGGAACGGATTGTGGTTGGGAGGGCGGTCTGGGACGAGGTGACAGTTGCCGCCCCTGACGCGCCCGGAGCCAAAGCAATCCGCGAGTGTGCCTTCCTCGAAGTGGTTTCGCCCTCGACTACCTTCACCCAACCTGTCCCGACTGAAATTGATGCCGGCGAAGCCGAAGCCATCGCCTTGGCACAGGGCATGACTGGTTGCCTGCTGCTAGTGGATGATGCGAACGCGCGCCGAGTCGCCAAGCGCCTGCATATCCGTCACACGGGCACGGTGGGTTTGCTGCGTCTGGCCAAACATTGCGGCCTGATACCCGCGCTGCGCCCGGAATTGGAGGCGCTGATCAAAGCCGGAATTTACCTGCGAGCTGAATTGATTGAACAAGCCCTCGCCCAAGTCGGAGAATCATCATGAACACCAACACCTCACGCCGCTCCGCCCTCCAGACCGCCGCGCTTGCCGGCGCATCTGTGCTCACCGCGTCCAAGGTCCGCGCCGCCGAGGGCGGGGACTTCTACGTCGCGAAGAACGGGCGCATCAACCAGTCCTTCGTCACCTGGAACTTCCGCCCGCTCACCGTCCCCGAGTTGGCGAAGCTCGCGGTGAAGTTCGGCGTGAAGTCCATCGAGCTGGTCGGCCCCGAGCACTGGCCCATGCTCAAGGAACTCGGCCTCAAGTGCGCCATCGCCGGCAGCCACGGCTTCGCCAAGGGCTTCGCGCAGCCGGACCAGCACGCGGAGTGTCTAAAGGTCCTGGAGCAGCGCATCGAGCAATGCGCCGCGCACGGCGTGCCCAGCGTCATCACCTTCTCCGGCTTCCGCAAGGGCCTGACGGTGGACGACGCCACGAAGAACACCATTGCAGGTCTCAAGAAGATTGCGCCCTTCGCCGAGAAGCACAAAGTCACCGTCGCGCTGGAGATGCTCAACTCCAAGGTCAACGTTGAGATGAAGGGCCATCCGGATTACTTCTGCGACGACATGGACCTGAGCGTCCGCATCCTCAAGGAAGTCGGCTCGCCCTATGTGAAGGTGCTCTACGACATCTACCACGTGCAGATCATGCACGGCGACGTCATCAGCCGGCTGCGCCAATACAAGGAATACATCGCGCACTATCACACCGCCGGAAACCCCGGCCGCGCGGAGATTGATGCCACGCAGGAGATCAACTACCCGCCCATCATGCGGGCGATCGCGGAGACGAAATACACAGGGTTCGTCGGTCAGGAGTTCATCCCCGTGCAGCCGGACAAGGTGAAGTCGATCAACGACTCCGTCCGCATCTGCGACGTGTGACGCCCGCTTCAGCGGCTACACGAACTTGCCCGGGTTCAGGATGCCGCGTGGGTCGAGGGCGCGTTTCACAGCGCGATGGAGCTGGCGCACAGCTTCGTTGGCCGCGAGTGGCCACCACGGTTTCTTCGCCAGGCCGATGCCATGCTCGCCGGTGATGACGCCGCCCCACGCGAGGATTTGGCGGAAAAGATCGTCGAGTGCGGCATCAGCACGGGCGCGATTGCCGGGCTGCGCGTAGTCCACCATCACGTTGACGTGGATGTTGCCGTCGCCGGCGTGGCCAAAGCACGCGACGGGCAGGCTGTGCTGTTTCTGCAACCGTGCGGCGAACTTGAACAAGTCCTCCAGCCGCCCGCGCGGGACGGTGATGTCTTCGTTGAGCTTGGTCAGCCCAGTGTCGCGCAGCGCGTAGCTGAACTCACGCCGCAAACCCCAGAGCGACTCGACGGCGGCCCCGCCGAAAGCACGGTTGATGAAGATCGGCTTCTGCGCACCGACCAACTTCTCCACGTCCTTCAGCTCCGCGCGGACGGAGCGCTCCTGACCGTCGAGCTCGACGAAGAGGATCGCGCGGCAGCCGGCGAGCTGCTCGCTCTTGGTGCGCTGGTAGGCCGCCGCGAGCGTGAACTCATCGGCGATCTCCAGCGCGCACGGGAGAAAGCCGGCCTTGAAAATCGCGGTCAACGAGCGCGCCGCGCCGCGCGTGGTGTCGAAGCCGATGCCGAGCAACGCGCGATACGGCGGCAACGGCAGGAGCTTCAGCGTGGCCTCGGTGACGACGCCCAGCAAACCCTCCGAGCCGACAAACACGCGGTGGAAATCGAAGCCGGTCTTGTTCTTGTGACAACGGCTGCCGAGGCGCACGAGCCGGCCATCGGCGAGCGCGACTTGCAGGCCGAGCACGTAGTCACGGGTGACGCCGTATTTCAAGCAGCGCGGGCCGCCGGCGTTGGTGGCGATGTTGCCACCGAGCGAGCAATCGGCGCGGCTGGCGGGGTCGGGCGGAGAGTAGAGGCCGCGCTTCTCGGCGGCGGCTTGGAGCTTCGCGGTGATGACGCCGGGCTCGACGACGGCCACGAAGTCGCGCGGGTTGATCTCCTTGATGCGGTTCATCCGCGCGACCGAGAGCGCGATACCGCCGCGCACCGGAACGCAGCCGCCGACGTAGCCGTAGCCCGCGCCACGCGGCGTGACGGGGATGCGGTGCTCGTGCGCGATGCGCAGCACGGCGGCGACGGCCTCGGGAGTTTTCGGCAAGGCGACGATGTCCGGCGGGTGCGTGGCGAACCACTTGTCACCGGCGTGGGCCGCACGCGTGGCGTCGTCCACGCGGAACTCGTCGGGTGCGAGCGCGCGGCGGAGCTGGGGCAGAAGTTTTCGGAGACGGTCGTTCACGCGGCGGGGATTAAGATTAAGAGTAGGATTAAGAGCAAGCGACTCGCTGTCTTACTTGCTCTTAATCGTAATCTTAATCCTTCTCCTCCGGGGCCACTTCCGTCCCGCCGTCCCGCACCAGTTCCAGCGCCTCCTCCGCCTCGGTCTCCGGCACCTGCACCTTGATGCCGCCGACGGCGAGCGCGTAGCCGTCCATGCTCAAGGCGGACAGTTCGTCATGCACGAACGCGCGCAGCTTGGCGGCTTCGAGCCGGGAGCGGATGAGCTGCGCCTCGGCGGAGTTGAAGGCAGTGAAGACGGTGACCAACTGCATGAAGATCAGGCGGCGTGACCGTTGGCGGTGCCGGGTGTCACTTTCGGGTCGGCGAAGACCATCGTGCCGGTGGAGCTTTGGAGCAGGCTAATGACCTGCACTTCGATCTGCTGGCCGAGGAACTTGTGCGCGTTGTTGACCACGACCAGCGTGCCGTCGCTCAGGTAACCGACGCCCTGGCCCTTGTCCTTGCCTTCGCGGGCGATTTTGAGCGGGAAGACCTCCCCGGGCAGGATGACCGGCTTCAACGCGGCGGCCAGCTCGTTGAGGTTGATGTATTTGACCGATTGCAGTTCGGCGATTTTACCGAGGTTGTGATCGTTGGTGTAGAGGACCGCACCGAGGGACTTGGCGAGGCGGATGAGCTTGGCGTCCGTTTGCTGCTCCTCCGGCACCTCAGCGTCGTGGATTTTCACCTCGTTGGTCTTGTTGCGTTGGAGGCGAGCGAGCATGTCCAGACCCCGGCGGCCACGCGCGCGACGGAGCGGGTCAGCCGAGTCGGCGATGAGTTGGAGCTCCTTCAAGACGAAGCGCGGCACGACGACGACGCCCTCGATGAAGCGCGCGTCCATCAGGTCGGCGATGCGTCCGTCAATGATGACGCTGGTGTCGAGCAGCAGGAGGTTGTCGGGCTTGTTCTCCCGCGAGAAGCGCACGTAGGGGATGATCAAGGAGAAATCCTCCTTGTTGCTGCGCATCGCCATGATCATGCCGATGTAGCCGAAGCCGATGAATAGGCCCAAGCGGATGAGGCCACGCGTGATCTCGTCCTCCTTGTCCATGCCGATGAACAGGCCGGAGTTGTCAAACATCCAGCCGACAGCGAAGCCGAGCAGCAACCCGAAGGTGGCCGCCGAAAACGCGCGGAGCGAAAAGCCCTTGAGCATTTCGTCCAACGCGATGAGCACCCCGCCAAAGCCGAAGCCGATGACCGTCCAAAACCGGCCGGCGTCCAGCCACTCGGGGCGCACCTGGCTCACAGCAAAGCCGCCGAGCGTGCAGAGAATCAGAAAGGCGATGCGGACAGCCCAGAGGGACATGATGCGTCAGGGTGACAAGTGGTGAGTGGCAGGTGACGTGCGCGGAGCGAGCAACGGTGTGATCAACGCCCCGGCCGGCAGGTTCGTCGCCTGAGCGGAAGCCGTCTCGAGTTTTCGCATCGCGGCCTGAATGGTTGGGCGGTTGCTTCCCACGGTGTCCAAAAGGTCTGCCCCGACCCTATTGAGCTGCACGGTGAACCGCAACACATTGCTGACCGCCGTCCAGAGGGCTACAACGTTGCCGACCAGCAGTGCCCTCAGCATCGGCCTGAATCGGCGGCGCCTACCCCACGCGCACGACGAGCGCCGTGGCGTTATCGCGACCGTCGTTCCGCACGGACTCCTCCACCATGTGCCGCGCCAGGTTGTCGCCCGCAGCGACGCCCTCCGTGGCGCGGAGCAGATCGATGATGCGGTGGTCGAAAAGCCCGCCCGTGAGGCCATCGGTGCAGAGCAGGAAAGTGTCCCCGCGCTCAAATTTCACCGCACCGACTTGCGGGGCCACATAACGATTGTCGCCGCCGAGCGCTTTTTGCAGGACGTTGCGGCGCGGGTGCGTGCGCGCCTCGTGTTCGGAGATCATGCCGTTGCGCAGGAGCCAGCCCACGTGCGTGTCGTCGGCGGTGAGTTGCTTGAGTTCGCCACCCTGCGCGGCAAGGTAGTAAATGCGGCTGTCACCGACGTGCGCGAAATACAGCCAGCCCGGCGTGAACCAGCCCAGGCTCAAGGTGGTGGCCATGCCGGCGCATTCGTCGTAGCTCCCGCCCACATACACGAGCGCGCGGTGGATCTGGTCGAACAGCTCATCAAGCACGTCGTCCACCCCGGCGTTGAGGCCCTTCGCCGAGAGATGAAAGGAGCGCGGCAGGAGCGTGGTGATCTTCTCCACGGCGATGCGGCTGGCGTATTCGCCCGCCATCGCGCCGCCCATGCCGTCGCTCACGGCAAAGGCGTAATCGGCGTTCGCCATCGTGTCGCCGCCGGCCTTGCCGAGCCGGCGGACTTCGCGCGCATCGAACTGAAGTGCGAGAAATGCATCCTCGTTGTTCTGGCGCACGCGGCCCACGTCGGTCCACCCGGACCAATGGAGCGACATTTGTGCGTTGGCAGGGCTGGGCGAGGTCATGGAGGAGAGGCAGAGTCAGGCAGCAAGGTGGCGAGCTCGAAATCAATGACGCAGAACCGCCCGTCCTTGGCGCGGTAGGTGACGTTCCGCATGTCAGCGTCGTCGTGACGCACGCCGAACTGTTCCAACTCGGCGAACAGCTCCGCGCGCCGTGGCTCGTCGAGATGCTCCACGCGCCCGCCGCAGTTGGTGGTGACGAGGCGCAGCCGGGCCGCATCCACCTCCAGCAGGCGCGGCACGAACGGGCAGCCGCGCGCCTCCAAGTGCCGGAGCACGCGGGCTTCGTTGGCGAAGCGCTCCTCCGCTTTCGGCCCGTGGAAATCCTTAATGACCCGGCCGTCGATGGTCAGGTTCACCGTCGCCCGTAAGGTGTCTTTGACTTTGAGCATCGCCGGGGGCGGCTGGTCACTTGCCCGCGAGTAGGAACTCCAGCAGGTCCGCGGCTTCCTGCGCCGTGAGCGCGGTGAGCAATCCTTCCGGCATCGCGGAGAGCGCGGACTCGCGGGACGAGGCGACTTGCGCGAGCGGGACGCGGCGCTCGGTGCCGTCTTCGAGCTTGAGGAGAAGTTCCGTCGTCGTGCGCTTCTTGAGGAAGCCGGTCAGCTCGGTGTCATCGCGCAACATCACGGAATGCGTGCGGTGCTCGGGCGCGACGACGAGGTTCGGTTGGCGAATGTGCGTCAGCAACGTGGCGCGATCGTATTTGCGGCGGATGTCCGTGAGGTCCGGGCCGAAGTCGCGGCCCTCGCCGCGCACGCGATGACAGCGCACGCACTGCCCGCCGCTCTCCGCGAGGAAGATTCCGCGCCCGCGCGCCGCGTCGCCCTTCAGCGAGAGCACTTCGTTCGGCGCGAAGTCCAAGGCGAGCGTGCGACGGCGCTGCTCGGGCGGGAGGAAGCGAGACATGAGATCGCGAACGAAAGCATTCGTGCCTTTCCCAGAGAAGAAGACTGGGTTTGAGCCGGGCGTGAGGAGCTCCTTTGGCTTTTGATTTACAGCGACGGCGAGCGCGATAGTTGAGCTGTCCATGGAGATGTCAGACAACGATCCCAGGTTGTCAGTCCAATTCGTGGGCGTAACACGGGCGTTAGCGGATAGTTGTGCAATCCAATCCCGCACCACCTTCATCCCATTCTCATCCACCGTCCGTGAGCCGATGGCGGGCATGTGGCCTGCGCCTTCCGTTGCGATGCGCCAGAGCAACGCGGAGCTGTAGGGTTTGCCCGCTGCAATGACGCGCGCGTCAGTCAGGCCGAAGTCGCCGCGCGTGGGCTTGGCGTCGAGCACGCGCAGGTCGGCGAGTTTCTTGTCCACGTTCAGATGCGCCGGGACAGCCCCGCCCGCGCCGTTGCGATGACACGCGGCGCAGTTCGCGTGCAGCCACGAGCGCGCGCGATCTTCGAGCGGCTTCGTCGCGTCGTGCGGATTCACGAGCGCGGCCTGGCTCGTCGGCGCGTTCGTCGAGTGCATGAGGCCGAGCTTCTCCAACCGGCGGAACTCGCCGTCGGGCGCGGTGGCGTTGAGCTGGAGCCAGTTGAAGCTCACCGTTTCGCCGGACCATGCGTTGTGGCAGCGGAGGCATTCCGCGCGGCTGTGGAAGCGCCACGGGATTTCGCGGCGACCGCCCGGCGCGGCGGCATCGGTCACGGTGAACAGGTCACTCGCGCCTTCGCTGGCGACGAGTTCGGCGTCTGTCTGCGCGGCGTTCCAGCGGTAGGAGTAAGGGTTCCATTGCTGGCCGTCGAAGTGCAGGAGTTGCGTCTCGATGCGCCGCGCGCTGGCGGCGTCGCCCTGCTACAAGTCCAGCGTGAGCGTGCGGGTGAAGACGGTGTCCTTGGGGAAGAACCACATCTTGCCGGAGATGATCTGCCGTGCGTTCGTCGTGGCGATGAAGCCGTCGCCGGGAGGCGCGAGGTGATGCCGCGCGACCGCGCCGTCGTTCCACATCGGCGCGATGGGCGCGTAAGGCTCGACGCCGGGCGCGGGCGTGAGCGGCGCAAGTGAAGTGAAGACTCCGGTATCGGAGAGCTTGCGCGGGAAGGCGATGTTCGCGGGCGGCGCGGTGTTCGGCGCGAAGCGGTAAAGGCCGCCGTTGTAGTCGAGGACGAGCAACTCGCCGTCGCGGTCAGCCGCGAAGCAAGTCGGCTTGAGCGTGGTCTTGCAGAGTTCGTCGTTCGCGACGAGCTGGCCGTTCTTGTGGCGCAGCGCCCAGAACTTGCCGGTTTCCCAGTCGCCGAAAATGTAAGCGCCCTTGAGCTTCGGGAACTGCTTGCCGTGATAAACGCGCCCGCCAGTGACGCTCGCGCCTTCGCTGTGCGGGATCGCGACGACGGGCGGCAGAATCGGGCCGGGGCCGGGCTTCACGTTGGTGCGGACGCGCGTGTTCGGGCCCTCGGTGATGGGCCAGCCGTAGTTGCCGCCGCGCGCGATGCGATAGACCACCTCCCATTGCTCCCAGCCGACGTCGCCGACCCAGAGATCGCCGGTCGCGCGGTCGAAGCTCATGCGGAAAGGATTGCGGAAGCCGAACGCCCAGACCTCGGGCCGCGCGCCGGGCGTCTTGAGGAAGGGATTGTCCTTGGGCACCGCGTAATTGTTCGTGCCTTCCGTGCGGTTCACGTCGATGCGGATGATGGACGACATCAAGTCGCTGATGTCCTGGCCCGTGCTGTAGGGCATGTCCGGCGGGTCGGGGTTCGCGGCGTCGCCGGTGGAGAAGTAAAGGAAGCCGTCATTGCCGAACGCGAGCGTGCAGCCGTTGTGGCCGCCTGCGCGCCAGCGGATGAGGACGCGCTCGCTCGCCGGATCAATGACCGGCGGGTTCAGCGAAGTCATCGTGAAGCGCGAGATGACCGCGCCGTCAGGGCGGTCGCCGGGTTCGTTGTAGTTGATGAAGACAAAATGGTTCTTCGCGAAGTCGGGATGGAACGTGAAGCCGAGGATGCCGCTGGAAGGCTTGTGAACCTTCGGCCAATCGAGCACGGACTCGATCACGCTTGCATCGCTGGAATTGCGGAACGCCCAGACGCGGCCGTTTTGATCCGCGACGATCCAGCGGTCCGTGCCGGGCAGCGGCGCGAGGTCCACGGGGTTCTCGAACTTGATGGCGGGAAAGGCGCGCTCGACGACGAGTGGCGCGGGCGGGTTCGGCGAGCCGGAGACGCGCGAGGTGGTCCACGGCACGCGCGAGGCGGCGTGACTTGCCACCGTCAGGGAAAACGAGAGAAAGGCACCGCCGAAGCGGAAGCGGAGGAAGTCAGGGATGCCGCGCATAAGCTGTGCGGCAGTTGTAAGGGGAAGCCGCGCGCGAGGCGAGCGGTTTGCGCGGCTACTGGTAGTTCAGGCCGGTGGCCATGCGGAGGGAGTCCACATCACCCACTGGAACCGTGACGCCCCCGTTCAGCGGGTTCGCAGTGGCGCTGGTCCGCTGTGCCGGATGTGATTGGTCGTTGTATTGCTTCGTGACACCGATGAACGAACCTTTCCACACCCAGTTCTCCACATGGCCGTCGGCGAAGGAGATCGCAGCGCCGTTGTTGTGGCGGCCGGCGGGTGGGTTCCACGTGGTCCACTGGTTGTTGACGGTGAGGTCGGTCATGGACCGGATGCCCGCCGCGCCGTTGTCAATGCTCACGGGGTTTTCCTCGAGGAAGATGATGACATCTGACGGCTTGTTGATGTCGGTCATGCGCTTGGCTCCCTGGGCGATCACCGAACAGTTGATGCCGACCGACATCGCGTAGGAACGGTGGTGGGGTATCCCAAGGGTGCCCGCGATGGTCTTGGCCCGCGTGCCGGGGCAGACGTAAATCTTCTCCGTGTTGTGATAGGGGAAGAGCTTGCCGTTGCTGATCTCGGTCGAGTAGGTGGCGCTGCCGAGCTGGACGTTGCCCTGAATCCACGCGTTCGGCTCGGCGGACGTGGCGGCAGCCGGAGCATTGTTGTTGGAGATGATCTTCTCCTCGTGGTCGTCGCCGTAGAGTGTGATGGCGAGCTCAAGCTGCTTGAGTCCGTTCAGGCACTGCGTGCCGTGGGCCTTTTGCTTGGCCTTGCTCAACGCGGGCAGAAGCATTCCCGCCAAGATCGCGATGATGGCGATCACGACGAGCAGTTCGATCAGGGTGAAGCCAGCCAGACGATGCGGGCGGCAGGCGAGGCAAGTTGGTTTCATGTCGGCCACGTTTGGTCGGAGGGTCGGGCTACTTATCCGGCCAAGCCGCGTGCTTGTCAATTCGCCGCCCCGCCGCCCATCCTCCGCCCGTCATGCAAACCGCCCGCCGCCACTTCGCCAGCGACAACTACGCCGGCGTCTGCCCCGAGGCTTGGCAGGCCCTCGAAGCCGCCAATGCCGGCCACGCGCCCAGCTACGGCGACGACCGCTGGACCGCCGAGGCTGCCGACCTGCTGCGCGAGACGTTCGGCATGGCGTGCGAGGTGTTCTTCGTCTTCAACGGCACGGCGGCGAATTCCCTCTCGCTCGCGGCCACGGGGGAATCTTTCCACAGCATTCTCTGCCACGAGACGGCGCACGTGGAGACGGACGAGTGCGGCGCGCCGGAGTTCTTCAGCAACGGCAGGAAGGTGCTCACCGTGCCGGGCGCGCTGGGCAAGATCGATCCGACCGGCATCGAGCGCATGGTGAAGAAACGCTCCGACGTGCATTATCCGAAGGCCCGTGCTGTGAGCGTCACGCAGAGCACGGAACTGGGCCCGGTCTATTCCATCGCGGAGCTGAAGGCCATCTGGGCGAAGTCCAAGCAGCTCGGCCTCAAGCTGCACATGGACGGTGCGCGCTTCGCGAATGCCGTCGCGTCGCTCGGCTGCCCGCCCGCCGAGATCACCTGGGAAGCCGGCGTGGACGGGTTGTGCTTCGGCGGCACGAAGAACGGCTCGCCCGTCGGCGACGCAGTGGTGTTCTTCAACCGCGACCTCGCGCACGAGTTCGACTACCGCTGCAAGCAGGCCGGCCAGCTCGCCTCGAAGATGCGGTTCCTCTCCGCCCCGTGGGTCGGGATGCTCAAGGACGGTGCGTGGCTCCGGCATGCCGCGCATGCGAATGCGATGGCCACGCTGCTGCACGATGAATTGGTAGAGCTCCCCGAGCTGCGCCTGATGTTCCCGCGCCAGGCCAACGCCGTCTTCATCGAGATGCCGCCGTGGTTGATCTTGGCGCTGCGCTCGGCCGCCTGGAAATTCTACACCTTCATCGTCCAGTGCGGCTGACGCATCAAGAGCGCATGGGACACGACGGAGGCCGACGTGCGCGCGTTCGTGGCCGACGTGAAGCGGCTGCTGGTCGAAGCGCCGAAGGACATTCCGGTGAGCACGGCGGACCACCGAAAACTTTAGGCCCGGACAGCCGATGTCCTACCGCCGCCCGCAGACTGGCGGCGTGAAAAACATCCTGTCCCCATTGGGCTGCGGCGCGAAAGCCGTGGCGAACTTCGGCCAAGCCACCCTCCTCCGACTGCGCACCGGCCGCTATGAACTGCGCGGCGGCTCGGCCTCTGATTATCAAGCCGCGTTGGAGTGGGCGTCGCTCTTCCAGCACGACGCGGTCTTCACGCCGCCGCCTCCTAACCGCACGCGTTCAGTCCTTTCCGCGCCTGCGCCGCGCTGGTAGCTTGGCTCCATGCCGCGCGACGACTTGTTCGCCTTCGCCGAGAAACCCGCTGCTCCCGCCGCCGTCCCGGCGGAGCCCGAGGTTTCAGCCAGCGAAGCAAACTCCACCGCCGCACCGCTCGCCGCGCGCATGCGGCCGCGCTCGCTAGATGACTACGTCGGCCAGCAGCACATCCTCGCGCCGGGCATGCTCCTGCGCCGCGCCATCGAGGCGGACCGGCTGCAATCGCTCATCTTTTACGGGCCGCCGGGCACGGGGAAGACCTCGCTGGCGCAAATCATCGCGCACCAGACCAAGTGCAAGTTCGAGCGCCTCAGCGGCGTCGAGTCCAACGTCGCCGACATGCGGCGCGTGCTCCAAGGCGCGGCCAACCGCCTCGAAAACACCGGCCAGACCACGATTCTCTTCGTGGACGAAATCCACCGCTTCAACAAGTCGCAGCAGGACGTGCTGCTGCCCGATGTGGAGAGCGGCGTCATCCGACTCATCGGCGCGACCACGCACAACCCGTTCTTCTTCGTCAACTCGCCGCTGGTCTCGCGCTCACAGATTTTCGAGCTGAAGCCGCTTTCCGAGGATGACCTCTTCGACCTCATCGCCCGCGCGTTGACGGATGCGGAGCGCGGCATCGGCTACCTGAAGATCAAAATCGCGAAGGAGGCCGCGCAGCACCTCGCCCGCGTGGCGGACGGCGACGCGCGCAAGGCGCTCAACTCATTGGAAATCGCCGCGCTCACTACCGCGCCGGAATCCGACGGCACCATCCGCATCACGATGGAAGTGGCCGAGCAGTGCATCCAGAAGAAGGCCGTGGTGTATGACGGCGACGGCGACGCGCACTACGACACCATCAGCGCGTTCATCAAGTCCATGCGCGGCAGCGACCCCGACGCCGCGCTCTACTGGCTGGCGAAGATGATTCATGCCGGTGAAGACCCGCGCTTCATCTCGCGGCGCATCGTGATTTGCGCGGCAGAAGATGTGGGCCTCGCGGACCCGATGGCGCTGGTGCTCGCACAGGCGGCGCACCAAGCGGCGGAGTTCATTGGCTGGCCGGAGGCACGCATTCCCATCGCGGAGGCGACCATCTACATCGCCACGGCGAACAAGAGCAACACGGCCTACACGGCGATCGACGCGGCGCTGGAAGACGTGCGCTCCGGTCGCACGTTGCCGGTGCCAGAGCACTTGCGCGATGCGAGCTACAAAGGCGCGAAGTCGCTCGGCCACGGCGTGAGCTACCAGTATGCGCACGATGGTGAAGGGCACTTCGTCGCGCAGAATTACCTGACCGAGGCGCGTCGCTACTACGAGCCGACCGAGCAAGGCGTGGAGAAGAAAATCAAGGAACGCCTCGACCGATGGCGCGCGCTGGCAGCGGAGGCGGCGGGGAAGAAGGCGGGATGACTTCCCCTGCGGACACGAAGGTCGCCCTCCGCGCCCAACTGCGCGCGGAGTTGAAGGCGCTCGCCGCCACCGACCGCGCGTTCGCCTCCGCCGAGCTTTGCGCCCGGGTGCGCACGTCTTCCGCGTGGCAATCCGCCCGCGCCGTGCTCCTCTTCTTCCCGGTCGCAAGCGAGCCGGACATCGCGCCGCTGCTCGCCGACGCGCTCGCCGCCGGCAAATTGATGGCCCTCCCGCGTTTCAATGCAACGTCCGCCGGTTACGAACCCGCGCAAATCACCAACCCCGCGCGCGAGCTGGTAGTCGGTCCGTTCCAAGTGCGCGAACCGGCGGCTGAGTGTTCCGTCGTGGATTTGAACCGGCTGGACTTGGTGCTGGTGCCGGGGCTAGGCTTCGATGCTCGCGGCGGACGGCTGGGGCGCGGCAAGGGACATTACGACCGGCTGCTCGCTGGTTTCGCTGGGATGAAAGTTGGCGTGGCGTTCGACTTTCAAATCGCGCCCGAAGTGCCGCGCGAGCCGCACGACATCGCGCTCGACGCCGTCGTCACGCCGACGCGGTGGATGCAAGCGAAAGCGGATTAGCCGCAAAAGAGCGTAGAGAACGAAAGCAATGGTCCAAAGTCCAAAGTCCAAAGTCCAAAGTCCGAAGCGTAACCTCGCTCGGGGTAGGCTTCGACTGCCTGACTTTGGACATTGGACCCTTGGACTTTGGACTTCTCCCCTTCCCGCATGAGCCTTTTCGCCGCCTTCACCCTCACAGACGCCGCTTGGGTCGTGGTCGGCGGGTTGTTCGGATACCTCTACGTCCGTTACAAGGAGCGTGTCCGGCGTCAGCAGCTCGCTGAGGATCGCCGGCTCGCGCTCGAGGCCGCGAAGCGCGATGCCGATTCCATCCTCCGCGAGGCGCGCGTCACCGCGAACGAGGAGGCCATCAAGCTCCGCAGCCAAGCCGAGCTCGCCTACGTCACCCGCCAGCAGGAAGTCGCTGCCGCCGAGCAACGCCTCACCCAACGCGAGCAGCTCATCAATTCGCAGCTCGAAGGCTTCCTTCAACGCGAGAAGCACATTCAATCCCAGCAGGCCATCCTCGACACCCGCGAGTGCGCCCTCGAAAAATCCCGCGTCGAGACCGATGCCCTTGCGCGGGAACGCCGCGCTCAACTCGCTCAACTCGCGAATCTCTCCGAGGCCGACGCCCGCGCGCAGTTTCTTAAGGAGGCCGAGCTAGCGGCGTTGCGCGATGCGAATGAAGTTTCCCGTCGCATCCTTTCCGAGGCCAAAACGCGCTCCGAGGAACAGGCCAAGCGCATCGTCTCGCTCGCCATCCAACGCTACGCCGCGCAGCACACCTACGAGACCACCACCGCGACCATCACCCTCACCGGCGACGAAATCAAAGGCCGCATCATCGGGCGAGAAGGCCGCAACATCCGCGCGTTCGAAGCGCTCACCGGCGTGACCGTGCTGATTGACGACACACCCGGAGCGGTCGTGCTGTCCGGCTTCGACCCCGTGCGCCGCGAGATTGCACGCGAGGCGATGCAGCGGCTCATCCTCGATGGCCGCATTCACCCGACGCGCATCGAGGAAGTCGTGGCGAAGGTGAAGGAAGAGATGGACGAGAATGTCCGCAAAGCCGGCGAAGACGCCATCTTCCGCGCGGGCGTGCCGCCGCTGCACGAGGACATCGCGATGGTGCTGGGCAAGCTGAAGTTCCGCATGAGCTTCTCGCAAAACGTCCTCGACCATTCCGTCGAGGTCGCGCACCTCACCGGCTTGATGGCGGCGGAACTCGGCCTGAACATCCCCGCCGCCAAGCGCGCCGGCCTGCTCCACGACATCGGTAAGGCTCTCCAACAAGACATGGAAGGCTCACACGCCATCATTGGTGCGGACTTCCTCAAGCGCCTCGGCGAGGCCGACGACATCGTCAATGGCGTCGCCGCGCATCACGACGAAGTGCCGCACACCTGCCTCTGGGGCATCCTCGTGAGCGCCGCCGACGCCATCAGCGCCAGCCGCCCCGGCGCACGCTCCGAGCAGATGGACACGTATCTGAAGCGCCTGGAGAACCTGGAAAAAATCGGCCTGAGCTTCCCCGGTGTGGACAAATGCTACGCCGTGCAGGCCGGTCGCGAGCTGCGCGTCTTCGTGCAGCCCGAAGTCCTCACCGACGACCAAGCCGCCGCGCTCGCGCGCAACTTGTGCCGGAAGATCGAGGACGAGATGCAATACCCCGGCCAGATCCGCGTGACTGTCGTGCGCGAAACGCGGGCGGTGGAGTTTGCGAAGTAGTGGGGGAACCCCAATCTTGTTGAGGCCCTTTCCGGGCCGACACGCGGGAGGCTATCCGTTCGCTTGTTCACACCCACCCCGTGAGGGACTTGGTTGAAAGGAATGTTTTTGCGGGGGGTTGCTGGAAACAGCGGCGAACCGAAAAAACAGTGTTCATTCGGGGCTTGCTATGGTTTAACTCCGCCCTGCTTTGAACTGACCATGAAACCATTGCTCCGCCGCTACTGTGTCCTGCTTGCCCTCCTGGTTCATTGGGTGCCCCAGTCCCAAGCACAGGTCTCGGCTCAGCGCGTGCAACAGATCGAGATCCGGCACGTGGGCCCGGCGTCTGCCAGCGATGAGCTCATCCGCGCGAACATCCGCGTGAAGGTGGGTGATCCGCTCCAGAAGACGAACGTGGATGACGACGTGCGGAACCTCTACAACACCGGTTATTTCTACAACATCCGTGTGGCGGAGG
>JBJTAU010000552.1:0-5296 GCA_046090965.1 Limisphaerales bacterium
GAACCGACCAAAACTGAACTTGTCGTCGTAGGGGCCGGCCCCGGTGGCTACGCGGCGGCCTTTTACGCCGCCGACCTCGGCAAAAAGGTGACCCTCATCGAGCAAGACCCGAAGCTAGGCGGTGTCTGCCTCAACCGCGGCTGCATCCCGTCCAAGGCCCTGCTGCACGCCGCGCACTCCGTCACCGCCGCGAAGGAATCCGCGCAACGCGGCATCACCTTCGCCGCGCCGCATATTGAGTTGGACAAGCTCCGTGCGTGGAAGGACTCCATCATCACCAAGCTCGCCGGCGGCATCGCGCAACTCGCGCAGAAGCGCGGCGTGACCGTGCTGCGCGGGCGCGCTTGCTTCGAAGCCTCTCAGACTTTGCGCGTCGCGACCGAGGCCGGCCCGCAGCACCTCAGCTACGAACACGCCATCGTCGCGGTCGGCTCCCAACCCGCGCTCCCCACGGCCTTCGATCTCGGCAATCCGCGCGTCATGACCTCCACCGAGGCGCTCGAGATCGCGGAGATTCCCGAGAAGCTGCTCGTCATCGGCGGCGGTTACATCGGCATGGAACTGGGCACGGTTTACGCCGCGCTCGGCAGTCAGGTCACAGTCATCGAGGCGCTCGACAGCATCCTCCTCGGCGCGGATGCCGACCTCGCCCGGCCCGTGATGGCCTACGCGAAGAAGAATTTCTCCGAGATCCGCGTGAAGGCGAAGGTGCTCCAAATGACCACCGTCGGAAACCAGATCAAGGTCGTCTCCGAGCAAGCCGGTAGGGCCGACCTGCCCGTCGGCCACCAACTTGAAGAACTCTTCGACCGCGTCCTCGTCTCCGTCGGCCGCGTGCCGAACAGTCAGGGACTCGGCCTCGAACACACCCAAGCCAAGCTGGACGAGCGGGGCTTGATCACCGTCAACGACCAGCAGCAAACCAACGACCCGGCCATCTACGCCATCGGCGACATCGCCGGCGGCCTGATGCTTGCGCACAAGGCTTCACGCGACGCCCGCACTGCTGTCGAAGCCATCTGCGGCAAGCCGTCGACGCGCAAAGCCGTCCTGCCGGCGGTAGTGTTCACCGATCCCGAGATCGCCAGGTGCGGGTTGACCGACACCGAGGCCAAGTCGACGAACATCCCGCACGCGGTCGCGAAGTTCCCGTGGGGCGCGAGTGGACGCGCACTGACCTTCGACCGCACCGATGGTTTGACCAAGCTCATCATTGACCCCGCCACCGAGCGCGTGCTGGGCGTGGGCATCGTGGGCCACGGTGCGGGCGAACTCATCGCCGAAGGCGTGCTGGCCATCGAAATGGGCGCGACCGCGAAGGATCTTTCCCTGTGCGTTCATCCGCACCCCACGCTGTCTGAAACCGTGATGGAGAGCGCCGAAGTCTTTTACGGCCACGCCACGCACGTCCTCCCGCGCAAGCGATAGATACTGTGGCTCACCGCTTCGGCCAGTTCAGGTGTTTGTGCAGGAAGTCGAACGTGCCCTGGCCGTTGATCGTGTGTGGGCCATCGAAGTGCTCGATCTCCGTGCGGTCGCCGATGCCGAGCTTGGTGTAGAAGCGCCGGATCTTCGCGAACTCGAAGTTCACCCATTCGTCGATGCCCACGCCGTCGTCGTGCCCGCGCTCGACCATGAAGGGACGCGGCGCGATCAGCGCGGCCATCTCGGCGTAGTTGAAGGTGTGGCCGAGGTTCCACTCGAAGATTTCGTATTCGCCGGTGAAAAGATAACTGCCGCGCCAGTCCACGGTCGCGTTCTTCCAAACCCACTCGTTGAAGTCCGCCGAGCAAATGCTCAGGCAGTAGCCGTCGAGCGCGGCGGGGATGCGCATCGCGGACTTGCCACCGTAGCTCAAGCCGTAGAAGGCGATGCGCGACTTATCCACGAAGGGCTGCGCGCCGAGCCATTCGAGGATGCGCTCGTGCTGCGCGAAGATGACGGAGAAGAGGTGCGTGCCCAGCGGGTTCGCGAGCCGCTGGATGGCGCGGAACTCGTCGCGACCGCGATACGGATTGTGCGGCGCGAAGACGATGAAGCCGCGTTCCGTCAACCGAGTGGCGAAGCCTTTGTAGCTCTGCCACGCGCGGGATTTCTCGTCCGTGGTCACGGTGTCCATCGGCACGCCTTCGAGGCCGTGCTGGCAGACGACGACGGGCCGGCGCTCGCCGGGCTTGAGGTCTTTGGGCAGCAGCAGGATGCCCCACGCAAACACGTCCGGCTGCACGTCGAGCATCACGTCGTAGCCGGTTAGCTTTTCCGTGTTGAGAATCTCCTTTGAGCGCGCGTTGGCCGGGCCGCTGGGCGACGGCAGCTTGCCGATAACGCTGTGCCAGAAGTTGCTGTGCCAAGGTTTGCGCGCGGTCTCCCACGCGGTGGCGTTCGGCACTTTGGCCTTCGCCCAGAACGATTCGTCGCGGGTGTAGGTCGCGACGCGCAGCAAGTTCTGCGTGAAGCCCTCCAGTTCCTTCACCTGCCGGCGCTGGCGATCGTCGGCGCTGAAGTCTTTCCGGGCGTCGCCGAGCGGTTGCTCGGGCGGGAAGTCCACGCGCGCGGTGACGCCGGCGGACTGGAGCAGGGCTTCCAGCGTGCGGATGGAGCCGGGGCCGGTGGTGGCTCCGCCGTTGCCGTGGAAGACTTCAGGGGCTCTGCCAGTCAACTGGCCAGCCCGCGCGGCCTCAGCCTGCACGGACGCGAGATCGGGCAAGGTGATCTTGCCCGGCGCAGCACCGCCCGCACGGTTGGCGCGAGCTGCTGGCGGTCCGGCGATCTCCGGCGGCACGCTGTGCTCGATGACGAGCGCGCGCGGATGGATGAGGCTGGCGAGTTCCGCATCGCCGAACTCGCGGAGCAGGCCAAAGACGTTGCGGTAGATCGGCTGTTTCCAGAGCGCCTGCCGCGAATCGAAGTAGCCGCTGACGAGCGCGGCGGAGATGCGTTGATCGAGCGCGGCAGCGTGAAGGGCGAGGAGGCCACCTTCGCCGTAACCAGCCACCAGCAGTTTCGGGTTGGGGGTTTCGGGTTTCGAGTTGTCAGCCGTCAGCCAGTCGGCCAGCGCGAGGACTTTCTGCACCTCGTAGCCGATGAGCGTGCGGCCGAGCATGAAGGCCTGGCGGTAAATCCATTCGCGATGCGGTTGGTTGGTGAAGCGGATGCGCGGGTTGCCGGACCACTCATCGCGCCGGTCGATCAGCGACGGAATGATCACGCGGCAACCGGCGGCCGCGAGCGAGCGCGCCCACGGGTGTTTCGCCGCTACGACACCCGCGAGTTGCTCGGGAGTTTGGTCGGCATCCGGCAGCGCAATGACATTCGCGCGGGCTGGTGATTTCGGTTCGAGCAACAACCCTTCGCCGGTCACGCCGTCGAGCACCGGCCAGCGCACGGCAATAACTTTGAACTGCGGCGTCTCGGCGACGACGGCGGAATCGCGCGAGGTGGCGAGGTGCTCCAGGGCCTTGAAGGGCGCGCGCTGGTCCACCACGCCGAGGATTTGCGCGAGGTGCTGGCGGTTCGGCTCGACGGACTTGGCGTAGGCCTCGGGCGAGGAGCGGTCACGCTTCCAGAATTGACCCCGGGCGGTGACTGAGTTCTCCGTCTCGCGCAGCAGGAACTTCTGGATGCCGGCGACCATCTGCTCCGAGTAATCGCCTTCGCGCAAGAGCGGCGCAGTGCCGGGCAACGACGCGGCGGCGGCGAGCAGCGGGAGGAACGACGGTAGGGCCATCGCGACGAAAAATCGGGAACGCATGGCTGGAGCGTAGCGGGCGGAGCGCCTCGGGCAAGCGCGACCTTGACACTGCCAAGGACGACTCACACGATGCCGCCGCTTGGCCCGCTGATTTTCCCACTGGCAGGTGTGAGAGCGGGTCGGGCGTTGTGACATGAGCAAGTTTTACGCGCTTTTCCGACGGGGAGACCGGCTGGCCCGCACCGTTCTGGCACTGACTGCGGCGCTGGTGCTGCCCCTCAGCGCGGTGGCGGCGGCGAGCCTGCTGCCCGGAGGCAATCCCTCGTTGCGCTCGTTCGGCGAACTGCGCGCCGCGGCAGAAAAGGGCGACCCCACCGCGCAGCGCCTCGTGGCCAACGCCTACCTGAACAGGGAAGGTGTCAAGCAGGACGACGCCGAAGGCGTCCGTTGGCTGCGGCTCGCGGCGAACCAGCGCGAACCGATCGCCGAGTATGTGCTGGGCACCCTCTACGACGAGGGCCGCAGTATGCCACGGGATCTGCGGGAGGCTGCCAAGTGGTATGAGCGCGCGGCCCTCCAGGGCGTGCTGGACGCGCAATACAACATCGCCATCTGCTACCGGAACGGGGAAGGCGTGCTCAAGGACGCCAAGAAGGCCTTCGAGTGGTTCAAGAAAGCGGCGGAGTCGGGTGACGCCCGCTCCCAGTGCCATGTCGGCACGGCCTATGTCAACGGCAGTGGGGGGGTGGAAAAGAACTACGTCGAAGCAGCCTCGTGGCTGCGGAAAGCAGCTTATCAGGAGTATGCTCGCGCGCAGTTCTTCATGGGCCGGCTGTATCAACTGGGAGTCGGCGCCGCGGAGAAGCCGGATCCCGAGTCGGCGGTGAAGTGGTTCCGCAAGGCGGTGGCCCAGGGGCACGCGGATGCGCAATATTATCTTGGTCGGATGTTGTCCGACGGCGACGGCGTGTCCAAGAATCCCGCCGAGGGCCGGCAACTCATCGAGGCGGCGGCGCAGCAGCAGCACGAACTAGCCATGCAGTTCCTCGGGCGTGGTGTGACCGAGAGTGCTTCGGCCCCGGCCGCAAGCGGATCGCCCATGACAGCCGCCGCGAACGCCCAACTCGCCAGCAAGCCGGCCGCATCCGTCGCGGCGCAGGCTGGCAATCCCCCTCCCTTCACCGCGCCGCAGACCGGCGGTTCATTACAGTTCACCGCTCCCGTTTCAGAACCAGTTGCCACTCCAAATCCGCCCGTCGTCGCCAAGGAGCCAGCGCCGTCCACGCCCACGCTGCCCGCCATCGGCAAGGCCGCCGAGCCTCCCGCCGTTCACCGCCCCGCCCGCGACGAAGGAACCCGCGCCATCGACGCCTGACTTCCTGACCACGCCCCCCACGGGCAAGTCCACCGAGGCCGGGAGTCTCTTCACCGAGCCGCCCCGCACCAAGTAGACTCTCCCCGAGCCGCGCACTCATGATGTTCACCCGCCCGCCCATTCCGGCGGCCTTGCCGATGGCGGGCAGCGTGGGCGTGGACGGCGCAGGCTCCTTGGCGACGACGGGCGGATTTGGAGTGGCAACTGGTTCTGAAACGGGAGCGGTGAAC
>JBJTAU010000553.1:0-3776 GCA_046090965.1 Limisphaerales bacterium
TTGCACCCGTGGGCGGCGGATTGGACTCAGGCGCTCACGGCCCACGACATCTTCGTGCATCTCGGCGCGCCGGAGTCCTTCGGGGTGGTGATTCTGGAAGCGTTTGCGCGCGGGTGCCGAGGGGTCGTGCTGCCGAAGACCTTCCTCGACGAACTGCCCGCGCCGCACGGTCAAGCGGGCGTGTTCCGGGCGAGTGCGTTGAACCCGGTGGCGGTGGCGGAAGCGCTGATTCGAGCGGCGGATCCGGCTGGCTCGGGCGCGAACCTGTGGGCGGACCGCCGAGCCGTTCAAGGCGTTTTCTGTATGGAACAGCACGTCGCGCCTCTGTCATCTTGGTATTCCGACATGGCCCACAAGCTCGCCATTGCATGAACACCTCCGTCCAAGCGCTGCTGGGCGCGGTCGTCTGCCTCGTGCTCTCGCTCGTGGTCGCATTTGCGCTGGCAACCGAAAATCATTTCTTTCTGATCCTCGGAGTGGGGGGCGGATTGTTGGCGGCCGTGCTGGTGTCCGAGGGATTTGCAGGGTTGATTGCCTTTGGGCTGCTGTGTCCATTTGTGCTGCCGGTGCCGTTCGTGCGCGGCGTTCCGCTGCTGGCGTCAGTGCTCGCGCTGTGCGTGGTGAAATACATCCTGCGCTGCGCGGTGCGGCGCTCGGATGTGAAAGCGGCGCTGTGGTTGCTGACGCCCGGGATCGCGCTGTTCTTCCTCTGGGTCGCGATCCGCTACGGCATGGACCCCGTGCTGCCGAACCCGAAAGGGTTTGGCGCGCATGTGACGGGCTTCCGCGCCTACTTCGGATATGCGATCTGCTTCGGCTTGGTCGTGCTGCTGGGCGTCACCATCAACACGCGTGAGCAACTGAGTGCCTTGCTGCGCTGGTTGGGGATTGTCGCCGCCGGGCTGGCGGTGATGTTCATCCCGCTGGTGTTTTCGCGGAGTGTGGCGGCGGCCTCGGTCTTGAGCCAGTTCGGGGTGTTTGTGACGACGTTTGACAATGGCTTTCTGCGGTTCGTGGTGCTGCCGGGCTACGGGATGTTGCTGGTGATGCTGGCCGTGCTGCCCAACCTCTGTCGGCCCGCGCCCGGGCTGCGGATGGCTTTGCTCGGGCTGGGGCTGGCCGCCGTGGTGCTGGGTGGCAGCCGTAGCAGCGTGCTGATGCTGATGGTGATGCTGTTGTGCGTGGCGGTGCTGCGCTGGCGGGTCTGGCACGCGCTGGCCGCCGGGGGTGGATTCGTGGCGTTGCTGGCGGCATTCTACTTGGTGGGCGAGTATGCGCAGATCCGGGAAGTGGGGCTGCTGCGCATTCTCTCCGTGGTCAGCCCGCGCATCGCGTATCAGACCGACGCAGCCGAGAATATGCGCTGGCGCATGGCCCGGTGGGAACGCGCGGTGGCGGACATCGAGCAGCGGCCGTGGGTGGGCAAAGGCTACGGCGGGCTGGACAACGCGTGGGTGTGCCAAACACGCTCTGACTTCGAGTCCGCCATGGTGGACGTGGATGTCGCGGCTGGCTCGGTGCACAATGGATACCTCGCGGCCGCCCGGGCGTTCGGCGTGCCAGCGGTCGCGTTCTTCCTGCTCCTGCAGGTCTGGCATGCGCTTCGCAATTTCCAGCTGTGCCGCCGTATGAACCGCTCAGATCCGTTCGCCAGCGACCTGCACCTGCTGGTTTTCGCCTACGTGGTGAGCTACTGCGTGGCCATTTACTTTGGCACGGACTTGAACGACCCGATGGTTTGGTTTTGGCTGGGGCTCGGGATGCTCATGAGCCGCGTTCCGGCAAGCACGGCGAAAGACGTTGTGCCGGCGATTCCATTTCGCTCGGCCCCATCGCTTGCGCCGGCCGCAATCTGAATCAGGGTTGCGGCTGAGTTTCGGCCGCGCTCCGATACAGCTCGGCCAGTTTCCCGGCCACGGAAGGCCAGGAAAAATCCTCCGATAGCTGCGAGGCCTTGGCATTATCCCACGCTTGATGAAGGGCAGCTTTGACTGCATCGAGCCTGCCGGACGAAGCGCAAGGCAGCTGACTAAACGGGGCCTGTCGCGTGTAGCCCGACCGCAGCAGCAGGATGGGCCGGGACGCGGCCATCGCTTGGAGCACGCTGATGGGTTGTGTCTCCTCGGTGCTCAACAGGGCGAAGAGCCGGCAGGCGTGGTGGGCCGCCACGAGCAGCGGATCACTGCGTTCTAGCCCGCGTATCCACTGCCCTCCGAGTGATTCATTGCGCACCAGCTCAGCGGCAACTTGGTCAGCATAGGGCCGGTTTTCCGCCAGCACGGGGCCGATGAGCACGAGCGGCAGGCGCAACGCATTGCAAGCTTGCGCAAGCAGCAACTGGTTTTTCCTCGGCTGAATGGCACCGACGCAGAGCACGAACGGATCTTTGCCACGCTTCGCGCTCCACGGTCCGGGATCGCGGTGGAAAAAACCCGGTGCGACTCCGTGGGGCACGATCGCCATGCGGCGCGAGTCCAGACCGTAGATTTGCCCGGCGGCCGCCAAGTCAGCGGGCGTGATGGTAATTACCTTGTGGGCCCGTTGCAAAACCGTGCGCAAAGAGTGGCCGCGGGTGACGGCCGCTCTCAGCCAACTTCGAGCAGTGGCCATTTTGACGGTTCCCGCCGAAGGGGCGCCCAACAACAGGCTCACTAACCAAGGCTTTCCGCTGGCCGTGACCAATTCCGCCACGCGCGCCATGTGCGGTGGAAAACCAATGAAGTGATAGACATCGGCAGGCGGTTGACGGGAAGACCAGTCGAACATTTCGCAGGCGATCGTTTCGTCCCGCGCCGCGACGGCCTCAAGGGTTTCCACGGCCTGCACTTGCAAACCGCCAACCATCAAGTTCAACGGATATTCCGGGACGATGCACACCCTCAGTCGATCGGCTGGAGAACGAGGCGGCTTCATGTGGTAGGTCTCGGCGTCGCGGCCCAGTTGCTGTGATCGATTTGCCGGAGCGCGTAGCCGTGTTCAGACACGCGCGACAACACGTCGAAGGCCGAGTGACCAAAAGTCTGACAGAGCAACTCGGAGCATTCGAAGTAGAGCCGCGGCCGGCGTGGGCCAGACAACAGCCGCGTCGCTCCCTTGAACACGAGGAGCTCCGCCCCCTCGGCATCCAGCTTGATCACATCCACCGTCGAGAGGCCCAACTCGTCGCAAACCGCGTCGAGCGTTCGGCATCGGACGCGGATGGTTTCCTGCACGGTGAACGATGGGTTCGGCCGTAGGCTGCCGTGTCCTTCGCGACCCGGAGTGGGGCAGCAGAATTCCAGTTCGCCCTCGCTTTCACCCAACGCGATCGGCTGCACCGTGACATGGGTGAACTGGTTGAGTGCCAAGTTGTGCTTCAGTTCGGTTAGCATGACCGGGTTCGGCTCGAACGCCATCACCCGCCCCGTGGGCCCCACCGCTTGGGCGAACAGCACCGAGTAGTAGCCGAAGTTCGCACCGATATCTAACGCCGTCATCCCGGGCCGGAGTGCTGAGACGACCTCTCGCCGGAAGATGTCCTCGAAGCTTTCGTCGCGCAGGATGTCCCGGCCGAGCTGATCGTTCAGCCGCACTTCGATCCAAGGACCGGCGTTGAGACGCGCGCGCAACCGCGGCTGGCCGGTGACCTGCGCCCCAAGCCGACGCAGCCGGCGCCAGGCGCGTTTCCCAAATTGGGCCAGAGACGTCATTTGGAGGTGGTTTGGCCGGGCATCGCCTCCCGGGCCAGGGCCCGCGCCATCGGCGTGTCGCGGAGGCCGTGGGCAAGATTACCGGCG
>JBJTAU010000554.1:0-8079 GCA_046090965.1 Limisphaerales bacterium
CGCGCAGCCCGCCGCGCTGAACCTGCTGCGCTTTGGCAACCGCCTCAAGCATCTCTTCCGCCCCAACTCCCGCAGATGGAGCCGCCAGAACATCGCCGACCACTACGACCTCGGGAACGACTTCTACCAGCTCTGGCTCGACGAGACGATGACCTACTCCTGCGGCATCTGGACGCGCGACGACCAGACGCTCGCGGAAGCCCAGACGGCCAAGTATGACGCGCTGTGCCGCACGCTCCGGCTCAAACCCACCGACCACGTCCTCGAGATCGGCTCGGGCTGGGGCGGGTTGGCCTGCCATGCCGTGAAGAAATACGGCTGCCACGTCACCACGCTCACGCTCTCGAAGGCCCAGCACGATTACTGTCGCCAGCGATTCGTCCGTGAAGGCGTCGGCGACAATGCCGAGGTCCGCATCCAAGACTACCGCGACATCACGGGCCGTTTCGACAAGATCATCTCCATCGAGATGCTCGAAGCCGTCGGCGAGAACTACGTGGACGGTTATTTCTCCCAGTGCCACCGCCTGCTCAAGCACCACGGCCTCCTCGCGCTGCAATACATTACCAGCCCGGATAGCCGCTACCACCAGTTCGCCAAGGGTGTGGACTGGATTCAGAAGCACATCTTTCCCGGCTCACTGCTCATGTCCGTGGGCCGCGTGAATCAGGCCATTGACCGGATGACGGACCTGCACATGTTCGAGCTGCGCGACCTCGGTCTGCACTACGTCCGCACGCTTCAGGAGTGGCGCAAACGCTTCAACGCCCACCACGACGAACTGCACAAGCTCAAGTTCGACGACCGCTTCATCCGCAAGTGGAACTACTACCTCAGCTACTGCGAAGCCGCCTTCGCCCAACGGAACATCAGTGTTGTGCAAGCCGTCTACACGCGGCCGAACAACCGGACGTTGATGGCACCATGAATCGATGAGAAAGCGCTCATAAGGAATGCAGGAGGGCAGGAGAACACTCTGCTGCCGCCTGCCTCGGTTTCTTTCCTGCCCTCCTGCCTTCCTCATAAGACCCCTTTCCCATGATCTCCTCGCTCCGCTCTGCCGCCGGCTTCGTCCTCGTCGCCATGCTCGCCGTGACGACTTGGGCCAGTTCCGAAGTCGCCCTCTGGAAAACTCCGCGCGAAGTGGCCACGCACCCGTGGTTCATCGCCACGCTGTTCGACACCTATTTCGCCTTCCTGACCTTCTATGTCTGGCTCGCCTACAAGGAGACTTCGAACCTCGCGCGCGTCCTCTGGCTGCTCGCCATCCTCTTGCTCGGCAACATCGCAATGGCGACCTACCTGCTCCGGGAACTCTTCCGCCTGCCAACCGGCGCGACGATGGAAGACCTGCTGCTGAGGAGGAAAGCCGCGCCTGCCGCATGATGCCCCATCCGCCATGCTGACCGGTGTGCTCATCATGCTCGGCCTTGCGCTGGCGTTCGTGATCGTCGAGATGACGATCACATGGCTGGTTGCTCGCGCGCTTCGGAACAACGGCATCGTGGACGTTGTCTGGTCGGCGGGGTTTGCTCCAATTGCGCTTCTGTATCTCCTCGGTCGGAAATACCAGCCGGAGCAGTGCGTGTGGTTCGTTCTCATGGTGGCGGTTTGGAGCCTGCGTCTGGGAGCCCACCTTGCTTTGCGCATCGCCAAACACCACCCGCACGAGGACGTGCGATACGCGAAGCTCCGATCCGATTGGGGCATCAACGCCGACCGGAAGATGTTCTGGTTCTTCCAACTGCAAGGCGCGCTGCAAGTCGTCTTGTCGGTGCCATTTCTCTTTGCCTGCTCCCGGCCCACTGATCCAAAGGTTCCGCCCGCATCCGACTGGTTTGCCTTGGCAGGCTTCGCCTTCTGGCTCCTCGGACTCCTCGGCGAATCCCTCGCCGACCGCCAGCTCGCCCGTTTCCGTGCGAACCCGGCGAACAAGGGCAAGGTCTGCCAGGCCGGCCTATGGAATTACTCGCGGCATCCGAACTACTTCTTCGAGTGGCTGGTGTGGGTGGGCTACGCCGTCTTCGCGCTCGGCTCGCCGTGGGGCTGGATTGGCCTCATCGCGCCGGCGCTGATGTTACACTTCCTCCTCAACGTCACCGGCATCCCCATGACCGAGGAGCTGTCTCTCAAGTCCAAGGGCGACGCCTACCGCGAATACCAGCGGACGACGAGCGCCTTCATGCCGTGGTGGAAGCGGCGGGAGCCATAACTCAGGAGTCAGAAGCCAGAAGCTCCCGACGTTCCCACTGCTCCCAACTCCTGACTCCCGACTTCCGACTTCCCTTCTCCATGCTCGACTCCCTCCTCGAACGCAACCTTCTCCCCGACCCGCTGCTCCGCTTCGGCATCCGACGCCTGCTGGCGCAGCGGTTGCGTGAGGAGGACAAGGGCAGCGCTGAGGCGCAACGCGCGCACTTGCAGGCGCTCATCGAAGAGTTGCGCCGCTCGCCCATCGCCATCGAGACGGCGGCGGCGAACGAGCAGCATTACGAGGTGCCCACGCGCTTCTACCAGCTCTGCCTCGGGCCGCGCCTGAAATACAGCGGCGCGCTCTGGCCCGCTGGCGTCACCACGCTCGCCGAGGCCGAGGAGCGGATGCTCGCGCTCTATGCCGAACGCGCCCAGCTTGCCGACGGCCAGGACATCCTCGAACTCGGCTGCGGCTGGGGCTCGCTCTCAATGTGGATGGCGGAAAAGTTTTCCAAGTCGCGCATCACCGGCGTCTCGAACTCGCAGACGCAAAAGGAGTTCATTGACGCCGAAGCGGTGCGTCGTGGGTTGAAGAACCTCCGCATCATCACCTGCGACATGAACCGGTTTGAGCCGCCAGCCTCCGACAGTAGGAGACGACGTGAGGAGTCTCTAAATTCCTCCGCAGGTTCCGACTCTCGGCCGGCTCCTGAATCTGAACAGAGACTCCTCACGTCGTCACCTACCGAGGGATTTGACCGCGTCGTCTCCATCGAGATGTTCGAGCACATGAAGAATTACCAGCGGCTGCTGGCGAACATCGCGCGCTGGCTGCGGCCGGGCGGGCAGCTCTTCGTCCACATCTTCACGCACCGGGAATTTGCCTACCACTTCGTCGCACGGGACGAGACGGACTGGATGGCGCGCTACTTTTTCACCGGCGGCATCATGCCCAGCGACGACCTGTTGCTCTACTTTCAGGACAACCTACGTCTCGTGAACCACTGGCGCGTCAACGGCCAGCATTACGAGAAGACCGCCAACGCCTGGCTCGCGAACATGGACGCACACGAGTCGGAGATTCGCAAAATCTTTGCCGCCACTTACGGCGCGGCGAACGAGACGAAGTGGTGGGTTTACTGGCGGGTCTTCTACATGGCCTGCGCGGAGCTGTGGGGCTACCGCGAAGGCAACGAGTGGCTGGTGTCGCACTACCTGTTCCGGAAGCCGGAGTAGGAGACGAAGTCAGGAGTCTCTGACTGTTCCGGGTTCCGAGTTTGAATGGAGACTCCTCACGTCGTCTCCTACGGACTCAGGCAAACAACCCCGCCGGATTCACTCCACACGGCAGGTTCTCCCCGCCTTCGGAAGTCTTCACCAGCTCCCGCCCGTTCCAACGTCGCAACCGGTAGAGCGTGGCGAAAGTGAAGTCCGGCACCGCGCCGCCCTGTCCGCCGACCACCTCGCCGCCGCGCCGCACGTTGTCCACCATCCACGCCGGCAGCGTGAGGTGATACGGATTCCGCCGCACCTCGCCGACGTGGAACGTCAGCGCCGTGATGAGGTCCGCGAGGTCCGGCGCGCTGAGCTCGACCATCAGGTTCGGCGAAGTCATCGCACCCCAAAACTCCGTCTCCACCGCCCAGGTCTGGAAGTCCGCCGGCAGCGTGCGCAAGGCGTCGAGCACCAGATGATGCGTGCCGATGTGGGAGCTGTTCCAGTCCGTGTCGTGCGGGAAGAGAATTACCTTGGGCCGGTGCTTCGCCAGGATGTCCGCGATGACTTTCACCGATGCAGCCCAATGTGCCGGGTCTTTCTCGCGCGTCGCGGCGTTCACCTTCTCCAAGCCACCCGGCACCGTCTGCACGAGGCCGAAGCCGATGCAGTCGCAGCACGCGGCAAGTTCCTCCCAGCGGCCCGCCTGTCGCGCTTTGTTGCTGCCCTGCGTGACGGCGACGTTGACGACGTTCCACTTCGCCTCGCGTAACAACCGCAGCGCAAGCCCGCCGATGATGACCTCGTCGTCCGGGTGCGGTGAAAAGATGAGCACAACCGGGGCATCCGCCGTCACCTCGGGCCGCGCGCAACGGGGAAACTCGCCGAGCGGCCAGGACTTTCCTTCCTTGGCGAAGCGCGCGTATTCGGCGACGAAGTGCAGATAAGGGTTCATCGGTGGTGGAACCGGCGTGATCAGGAGCGCCTAGCGTCGCAACGGAGCGCCGCGCCCACTCGAACAGGACTAGGCGAAAATCTCCTTCACCGCCTTGCCCTTGCCGTCCTCGGTCGCGTAGAAAGGCCGGCCCTCAATGTCAAAGGCCGTCTTCGGGCTGATGCCCATCGCGGTGAAGATCGTCGCGTGGAGGTCCATGACGGGAACGGGATTCTTGATCGCGATAAGCGGGCGTTCATCCGCTGTCTGGCCGTAAACAAAACCCTTCTTCATCCCGCCGCCGAACATCACGACGCTTGTGCCGCCGGTGAAGTGGCGGTGCAGGCCGTAGTGTTTCATCTCCTGCAAGGTCTCGCTCGGCGCGGTGGCCTGGTCCCTCGCGTTCGAGCCGGGGATGCCTTCGATCATCGCGTCGCGGCTGAACTCGCTGGCGATGATGACCAGCGTGCGGTTGAGCAAGCCGCGTTGCTCCAAGTCGCGGATGAGTTGCGCGATGGGCGCATCCATCTGCTGGTGCATGCCCGCGACAGTTTCGTGGCCGTCCTTATGCGTGTCCCAATGAAGGAAGGGCACGTATTCGGTCGTGACCTCGACGAAGCGCGCGCCGTTTTCCACGAGCCGCCGCGCGAGCAGGCAGCCCTGGCCGAAGCGCCCGGTGTTGTATTTCGCGCAGCTCTCCGTCGGCTCCAGCGAGAGATCGAAGGCCGCGCGCTCCTTCGAACTGAGGAGCCGGTGCGCGTTGTCGAGCGACCGCAGCATGGACTCCTGCTGGAAATCGCTCATGAACTCACGGTGCGGGTTCTTGTCCACCAGCTTGCGATACAGGCTGTAACGGTTGTCGAAACGGCCCGGCTCCATGCCCTTGGGCGGGCGCACGGACTGCGCGGCGTCGTCGGGATACGGCAGGTTCATCGGACCGAACTCGTTGCCGAAGAAGCCGGCGGTGGTGAACGCCTTCAACTCTTCCTGCTCGCCGACGCCTTCGAGCCGCTGGCCGATGTTGATGAAGGCGGGCATGACGGGGTTGCGCGGGCCGACCACTTTCGAAATCCAAGCGCCGAGGTGCGGACACGCGACCGTCTGCGGCGGCACGTAGCCGGTGTGCCAGTGATACTGGTGCCGCGAATGCAGGATGTGCCCGAGGTCCGGCTGCACCGCGCTGCGGATGAGCGTGGCGCGATCCATGACGGAGGCAATCTGCTCCAGACCCTGACAGATTTTCAAACCATCCACGGCCGTCGGAATCGCCGGGAAGGTGCTGAGGATGTTCTTCACCGGCACGCCCTTCTCGAAGGGCTGGTAGCGCTTCGGATCGAACGTGTCCGGCGCGGCCATGCCGCCGCCCATCCAGATGAGGATGCAGGCGTCGGCGGTGGGCTTGGGCTGGACGACCTTCTCGTTGGCGAGCAGGCGCGGCGCGGCCATCGCGAGCGTGGTCGTGGTGGCCGCGGCCAGCTTCTGAAGGAAGTCGCGCCGCGTGTGCTGCGGGTCGAGGGGCAAGGTGTTCATGCTAAAAAATGCTCGGCCAATGCTCCGACAGAGCGGCCGGACGGTGATTTCGAGTGGCCGTTACATTTCACGCCGCCAGATGGAAGTAACCGTGGATATGCGGGTCGCCCCGGAAATACCAGACCATGTCCGGACCTTCGATTTGCCACGTGTCCCAGACGCCATCCTTGCCGATGTCGTGTTCGCCGCCGTAGCAGGACACGAAGAGCCGCTCGACAATCTTCTTGTCCTCGATGGTCTTCATGGTGACCGCGACATCGTCGGCCCGAAAGCACACGAGCATGCGGCGCATGGTCTCGAGGAGCTTCGCCTGCTGGTCCTTGCTCTGTTCGGCGCAATTCAGGCCGGGCAGGTCGGCCTTCCGCTTCTGGATGACCGTCGCCGGGCTTTCGCCGCGGGGCTCGCGACCCACGAGCACCTTGTCCCGCTGCTTGCCATCGAGCGCTTGGTAGAATTCGTTGAAGATCAGACCCTGATACCAGAACGGATTGCCCTCGTGGTCTTTCGACTCGTGGAAGGCCTTGGCGAAGTTGCCGTAAAAGATGGGCGCACCCCCGAAGCCAAGGCCCTTGTCCGTATGCGCGTTGCACCGGCGCGTGACATGGTGCCCGGTGTAGATGAACTCGAAATCCTTGTCCGCCGGCGTGCCGAAGAAGCCGACGGACGGCGTGTTCTTGATCTGGCCCATCAAGTCCTTCTCGACCTGCCAGTGCATTTTCTCGCGGTGCTCCGGGTGATGGAGCGAGCCGAAAATCTGCCGCACGAGCTCCTGCTGGTCCTTGGAGTAGAAGGTGTGGAGGCGCTGCTCGGGGCAGACATACCACCAGTTGCTCACGTATTGGCGCTTGGCGTGGTTCACCGGCAGGACGATTTTGCTACGCTGCTCCTCAGTGAGGCTCTTGTAGAATTGCATCGGCAGCGACTCCTTGTCCGGGGCGGCGGCACGCACGCGAGGCAATGCGGCCAACGCGGCGGCGGTGCCGAGCGCGCGAAAGACCTCGCGGCGCGTGACGAGTTTCGGAGCGGGCGTAGTGAGGATGGCTTGCATGTCTGGTTGGACGGAAGGGTTGTGGGCGGTTCTCAGGCTAAAATCATCGCACCAACTGACACTCCGGCAGCATGAGCACGGCCCAGAGCAGGTCCTGCACACCGGCGGCGGTAGGCTTCGGCCCCAAGGCTTCGCGGGCGAGGGCCAGTTCCGCCGTCGTGGGCACCCGGGCGAGGGCGAACTGGTAAAGCCAGAGGGTGAACTCGTCGGTGCTGACCCACGGTTTGGCGGCGAGGCGGGATGCGCCTTGCTCCAAACGGGTCGCGAGCAGTTGGCCGTTGTTCAAGTCAATCGCCTCCAGCGTGCTCAACTCGGCGGGGCGGACACTGACAATCTGCTCGCGATGCGGCCGGCCCAGCGCCCGCATGAGGAAGTCATTCTTCAGCAACGACGCGCGAACCATCGGCTGCGTGCTGGTGGCCGCTTGCGCGAGTTGCGTGGCGAGCTGCTTGCCGACCTTCACGTTCCACAGTGCGGAGTTTGCGACCTCGACCGAGGCGGGACCATACTGCGGCTCGCCTTTCAGCTTTCCCTTCGCATCCGGTGGCACCAAGAGCGTCTCCCACGTCGCATCAGTGCCGATGGTCACGCTAGAGCCGTTCGCGAGCTTAATGCGCGCCTCGAAGATGACGCCCGCCGGGTTGGGAGCGGTGCCACCGTTCTTCGCAACGATCATGATGGTGTTCGGTCCGGCCTTGAGCTTGCCTTCCAACGCGACGGCTTCGGGGTTCTCCCAGTTATCGCCGGAGGCGGCGAGCGTGCCGTTGATGAACAGTTTGAACTCGTTGTCCGCCGTGGCGACCGCGCCGGCGCGCACCGGAGCAGCGGTGAGCGTGAACTTCTTGGTGGTGGTGAAAGTCTCGCAGGCTTTCGCGTTGCCGGCGTCGGCGTGGCCCCAAATCCACTTCGCCGACAACGTCATCGCAGCGACGGCCTCGGCGCTCGGTTTGCCGCGCACGACTTGCGCGTCGAAGCGCGTCGGCGCGGTGCCGGTGACTTGCCAGACGGCGTCCACGAACTGCTCGGCGGTGAGGCGCTTGGCGCGCGGCCCGGCGTAGTGGTAGCCGTGCTCATCGGCATCCTTGCCCAACACTTCCGCGCGGGACTGGTAGGCGGCGGAGGTGGCGATGAGCTCAAGGGTCTTCTTCAGGTCGAACTG
>JBJTAU010000555.1:0-3996 GCA_046090965.1 Limisphaerales bacterium
AACCAACTGACCCATGATCTTCCTTCGCATCGCCCTCTTCATCATGATCCTCGCCGGGGCTGGCGTCATCGCGATCAGTGAGATGCAGTTGAAGCCGAAGCTCGACAAGCTGGCCGAAGATCAGAAGAAGGTCAGCGAGGAACTGGGCAAGGAGAAGCAGGAAAGCACCAAACAGAAGGATCGCGCCGGCAAGGCCGAGCAGGAGCGCGACGCCGTCAAAAACGACCTCGACAACTCGAAGAAGGCCGAGGAAGAGGCTAAGAAGCAGGCCAAGGATGCTGCCGACGCCAAGCTAGCGGCGGAAGCTGCGACCAACGCGGCCAAGCAGGAGACCGTCAAGGCGGAGCAGAAGGCTGCGGAATATCTCGACCTGCAAAAGCTAGGCCTTAACCCCACCCTCATCCGGCAGATAAACGATGAATTGCCGAAGAAGACCAACGAACTAAACACGCTCAAACGCGAGCAGCAGTTGATCAATATCCAGCTCGTGAAGACGGCGGGCGAACTGAACGGCTTGATCAATCCCAAGGGCGCTGTTGCCCTGCCCGCAGGGCTGGTCGGCAAGGTGTCAGCCGTGGATCCCAAGTGGGATTTCGTGGTGCTGGACATTGGCGCGAACCACGGTCTGCTCCGGAATGGCGAGTTGACCATCAGCCGCGAAGGCAAGCTCGTCGCCCGCGTCAAGGTCGGCAAGGTCGAGACGGATTACGCCATCGCGAACGTGATGCCCGGATTCAAGAAGGGCGAAATCCGGGAGGGCGACGCGGTCCTCACTCCCTCGCCCACCATTCTGCCGCCCCAGAAATAGCCATGCACCCGCGCCTATCCCAACTCGGTCGCTGCCTGCTGCTCGCTACCGCCGTGCTGACCGCAGTCTGGACCACGGGTTGCAACACGCCCGATCCGGACAACGCTTCCAGCCGGCCATGGAATTCCACCAAGAGCTGGGAGTCGGGCGTGCCGGGCATGCTTTACGACCGGCGCTGATCGTGTCGGCGACTTCCAGTCGCCCCGTCCGGTTCCGGCTGTCCCTTCCGTAGCAGCCAAAACTTCCCTTTGTCGGCAAAGGCGTGTCCAATTGCGCCGATGCGCAACTACCAAAACTTCATTGGCGGCGAGTGGGTGCCCGCCGCCTCCGGGCAGACTTTCACCAACCTCAACCCCGCCGACACCCGCGAGGCCGTCGCGCAGTATGCGGCGGGCGGACGCGCGGACGCGCAGGCCGCCATCGCCGCCGCGCAGGCTGCGTTCCCCGGCTGGGCCGCGCAAACCTCCGTTGCGCGCGGACGTGTGTTAAGCAAGGCGTCACAGCTCATCGAAGCGAAGAAGGCCGAGCTCGCCGAGTTGCTCACCCGCGAGGAAGGCAAGACGCTCGCCGAGGCCACCGGCGAAGTGCAGCGCACGGCGGACATCTTCCGCTTCTTCGGCGGCCTCGGCTACCAACTCGGCGGGCAGACCATCCCGCATGACTTGCCGAGCCAACTTCTCTTCACCCGTCGCGAACCGCTCGGCGTCGTCGCGCTCGTCACGCCGTGGAATTTCCCCCGCGCCAGCCCGGCGTGGAAAATGGCCCCTGCGCTCCTCTGCGGCAACGCGGTCATCATCAAGCCCGCCTCGCAAGCACCCGCGCTTACCTGCGAGCTGGCAAAAGTTCTCGCTGAGGCCGGCCTGCCCAAAGGCGCGCTCAACGTCGTCACCGGCAACGGCCGCGAGGTCGGCGGCGAACTCGCCACCAATCCAATCGTCGTCGCGCTGTCCTTCACCGGCTCGCTCGGCGTCGGCTCGCAAATCTACCAACAGCTCGCGCCACGCATGGCCCGCGCGCAAATGGAGATGGGCGGCAAGAACCCCACCATCGTCCTCGCCGACGCCGACCTTGATCTTGCCGCGCGGCTTGTGGCGATCGCGGGCTTCGGCCTCACCGGGCAGGCTTGCACCGCGACCAGCCGCGTCATCGTCGAGCGCGCCGTGGCGGACGCGTTCACCGCGAAGCTCATCGAGAAGGCGAAAGCCATCGTCGTCGGCAACGGTTTGAAAACCGGCGTCACCATGGGCCCCGCCGTCAGCGCGGCGCAGTTGGAAGGCAACTTGAACTACGTGCAGATCGCGCAGCAGGAAGGCGCGGCGCTCCTCCACGGCGGCGCGCGGCTCACGGACGGCGACCTCGCGCACGGCCACTTCATGCAGCCCACCGTGCTCGGCAATGTGCGCCCCACCGCGCGCATCGCGTGCGAGGAAGTCTTCGGCCCCGTCATCGGCGTCATCCCAGTGGACAGCTTCGACGAAGCCCTCACCGTCGCCAACAGCGTGGACGTGGGCCTGAGCGCGAGCCTCGTCACGCGCGACTTGAAGAAGGCGATGCTCTACACCGAGCGCATCCAAGCCGGCGTGGTGAAGGTGAACCAAATCTCGACCGGCCTCGCGCTCCAGGCTCCGTTCGGCGGCGTGAAGAAGAGCAGCACGGACTCCTTCAAGGAACAAGGCGCGGGCGCGGTTGACTTTTATTCCCGGCAGATAACAGTCTATCTCGACTACTCCGCATGAACCGCGCTGCCGCCACCGCCTTGTGCCTCGCCGTGATTGGCGCGGTCGCAGCGCGGGCCGCGGCACCGCCGGCGGATTACGCGAAGGACATCAAGCCCCTCCTCCGCGACCGCTGCTACGCCTGCCACGGCGCGCTCAAGCAGAACAACGGGCTGCGCTTGGACACGGCGGAGTTGCTGAAGCGCGGCGGCAAACACGGCCCCGCCATCACCACCCGCAAGCCTGAGCAAAGCCTGTTGCTCGCCAAAGTCTCCGCCACCGACCTCTCCGAACGGATGCCGCCCGAAGGCGACCCGCTCAAGCCTGAGCAAATCGAGTTGCTCCGCCGCTGGATTGCCGCTGGCGCGTCCGCGCCGAAGGACGAGCGGCCCGAGCCGAGTCCAAGCGAGCATTGGGCGTTTCGGCCCGTCGTGCGGCCACCGGTGCCGAAGGCGGGGAAAGTAATTAGTAAGGAAGTGATTAGTCAGCGCGTCGGCGCTCGAACGCCCGCTTCACCAAACACTCCCTCACTAATTACTAATTACTCTTCCCCCGCGTCACCCAACCCCATCGACGCTTTCCTCAACTCCCGCCTCGCCGCCGCGAAACTCACCCCGCTTCCTCCCGCTGACAAACCCACGCTACTCCGCCGCGTGTATCTCGACCTCCCCGGCCTGCCGCCCACGCGCGAGGAGTTGCACGCCTTTCTTGCGGACACTTCGCCCGACGCCTACGAGCGCATCGTGGACCGGCTCCTGAACGACCCGCGCCACGGCGAGCGGTGGGCGCGGCACTGGATGGACGTGTGGCGTTACAGCGATTGGTTTGGTCGCCGCCAGGTGCCCGACGTGTGGAACTCCGCCCCGCAAATCTGGCGCTGGCGCGACTGGATTGTCCGCTCGCTCAACGCCGACCACGGCTACGACCGCATGGTGAAGGAGATGCTCGCCGCCGACGAAATCGCCCCGCTCGACGACGAGGCCGCCGTCGCCACCGGCTACCTCGTCCGCA
This sequence comes from Limisphaerales bacterium, assembly GCA_046090965.1. Lineage (GTDB taxonomy): Bacteria > Verrucomicrobiota > Verrucomicrobiia > Limisphaerales > SXTU01 > SXTU01. The sequence continues at coordinate 3,535 of JBJTAU010000555.1, forward strand.
ACTGGTATGCGCTCAATCCCAACGAGTGGATGCGCGCGAACGTCGAGCACACCGGCAAGGCGTTCCTCGGCCTCACCTTCAACTGCGCGCACTGCCACGACCACAAATACGACCCCATCACACAGGCCGACTACTTCAGCTTCCGCGCTTTCTTCGAGCCGCTCTACGTGCGCCAGGACCGCTGGCCCGGCGAGGCCGACCCCGGCCCCTTTCAGGACTACGACTACAGCAAGAACCGCAAGGTCGTGCGCCTCGGCTCCGTGCGCGTCTTTGACAAGGACGCCGCGGCCAAGACGTGGTTTTACACCGGCGGCGACGAGCGTAATCGTCTGACCAACCAGCCGACCGCTCTGCCCGCCATGCCGCAATTCCTCGGCGGCAAGTCGTTGCAAGTCACGCCCGTCGCGCTGCCGTCAGCCGCGTTTTATCCCGGTCTGCGAACGAAGATTCAGGAGACGGAAC
>JBJTAU010000556.1:0-6346 GCA_046090965.1 Limisphaerales bacterium
GACCACGGGCGCGGCAGCGTGATGTTCGTGCTCGGCGGCGGCGTGAAGGGCGGCCGTGTGCTCACGCGCTGGCCCGGCCTTACGGCCGACGTGCTCGAAGGCCCGGGTGACTTGCCCGTCACGATCAACTACCGCGACGTGCTCGCGCCGATCCTGCAACGTCATCATCCGCAAGTTGACCTCGCGAAAGTTTTTCCCGCCTACGCGCTGAAGCCGGAATCGGTTTACCTGTAACCACCGCATGGAAACGGAGCTGAAGCCGTTGTTCTTCGTGGCGGTGCTCTGCGTCACCACCCTCATTGCACTCATCATCTGGGCCTTCACGCGCAGCAAGGACTGTGACTCCGTGGATGCGAGCAGCGGCGCGGAAGCCGGCAGTTGGGAAGGCTACGGCGAGAATGATCCCGATGCGCCCGATGGCCGGTGAGGCGGTAAATCCGCTTCGCTCCCGTCCCGCCTTCGGGTGCCACCCAACCCCCGGCATTGTCGTTGCGAGCGGCTTGGGCCATGCTTCCAGTCAGTTTGCGATGCTGACTTACGAAGAAGCCCTAGCCCACGTCCTGACCGCGATGCCTCCGCCCAAAGTGGAGAAAGTCCCCGTGGCCGAAGCGGCTGGCCGGTTCCTCGCTGAATCTGTCAGTTCACCACTCGACCTCCCGCCGTTCGACAACTCCGCGATGGACGGTTACGCGGTGCGCGCCGCGGACGTCGCTTCGGCAAGCGCGGACAAGCCCGTGACGTTGCGCGTGCTCGGCCAGATCGGAGCGGGCGAGGTTTTTTCCGGCACCGTTGGCGCGCAGACGTGCGTGCGGCTTTTCACCGGCACGCCGTTGCCGGCCGGAGCTGATGCCGTCGTGATGCAGGAAGACACGCGCATCGACGACGCGCGGCCGGATGAAGTGCAAATCCTCGATCGCGCGCGGCCGTGGGAAAATGTGCGCCTGCGCGGCGAAGACGTGAAAGCGGGCGCGGCCCTCGCAACGCCGGGCACGCGGCTGAGTGCCGGTCACTTGAACCTGCTCGCCGCAGTTGGCACCGCCAGCGTGCGGGTGGCGAAGCGTCCGCGCGTCGGTTTGCTCGCCACCGGCAGCGAGCTGCGTCCGCCGGGCAAGCCGCTCGCGCCCGGCCAGATTTTCGAGAGCAACCGCCCGATGCTCGCCGCGTTGCTGGCCGAGTGCGGCGCGGATGCGCACGCGTATCCACTCGTGCCGGACTCGCTCACGCGCACGCGCACCGCGCTGCAACGCGCGTTCGCCAAGTGCGACGCGGTGGTGACGACCGGCGGCGCGAGCGTGGGCAAGCTGGACTTCGTTAAGGCGGCGTTCGCCGAGCTGGGCGGCACGCAGGAGTTTTGGAAGGTCGCCATCAAGCCGGGCAAGCCGTTCATCTTCGGCACGCTCGCGGGGAAATGTCTTTTCGGCCTGCCGGGAAATCCCGTGTCCGCGTTCGTGACTTATCTGCTGCTAGTGCGGCCCGCGTTGCTGCGCTGGCAAGGTGCGGCGGAAACTAATTTGCCTGCGCATCCCGGCATGCTGGCCGAGCCGCTGGTGAATCGCGGCGACCGCCGGCACTTCGTGCGCGTGCGCGTGGATGCGGAAGGCCGGGTCCACTCCGCCGGCACGCAGGCGTCACACATGCTGCACTCGCTCGCGGCGGCCAACGGACTCGTGGATGTGCCTCCGGAGACGACGCTGGCGGCCGGGGCGGCGGTGCGGGTGTTGCGTTCCGGCGCGCTCTTCGGCTGATGGCGAGTCAGGCGGACGGCGCTTGCCCGCACACGGGGCAGGCGGGAGGCCACGCGATTTTCAGCCGGCGGAATTGCATCGTGCCCAGATCCATCACCAAGCGAGTGCCGGCGAGTGGTTCGCCCAGGCCGGTGAGTAGCTTCACCACTTCGACCGCGCCAAGGCTGCCCGCCACGCCACTGACCGCGCCGAGCACAGGGAAGCGGCGTCGCCAGTCGGGCGGGATCTCCGGCACGAGGCATTGCAGGCAGCCGGTGCGGCCCGGGATGAACGTGGTGAGGTGCGCTTCGAGGGCGTAGACCGCGCACTCGACCATGGGCTTGCGCGCGGCGACGGCGGCGCGGTTGAGGGCGAGCCGTTCCTCGAACATCGGCGCGGCATCCACCACCACGTCGGCTTGCGCGACGAGCCCCGCGGCGTTCGCGTCGGAGATGTTTTCGGCGACAGCGGTGATGGCGAGGCGCGGGTTCAAGTCGTGCAGGCGCTTCACGATGCTGTCCATGCGCGGCTGGCCGATGCGATCGTGGGTCTGGAGGAGTTGACGGTTCAGGTCGCCGGGCCGGAGGTTGCCCGCATGCGCCAACACGAGCCGGCCCACGCCCGCAGCGGCGAGTTGCAACGCCACGTTGCCGCCGAGACCGCCGACGCGGGAGATGAGGACGGTGGCGGCCTTGAGCCGGCGTTGCGCGGCTTCACCGAAGCCGGGGAGCCACATCTGCCATTCGTAGATGGCGCGTTCGTCAGGGGTGAGCTCGGGCAGGCTCATGAGCGGTGGAGCTTGGGCGCGGGTGGCCGGGCGGGCAAGCCGGCAGTGGGGAAATGCGCCCTTGCACGCCGCTGCCGGCGTGCTAGATGTTTCCCCACGCCCAAACCAGCCATGACTGCGATCCGTCTGTCCGCCGTCCGGTCCGCGCGCCGCGCGTTCACGCTCATCGAACTGCTCGTGGTCATTGCCATCATCGCGATCCTCGCCGGCATGCTCCTGCCCGCGCTGTCGAAGGCGAAGCTCAAGGGCAAGCAGGCGGTCTGCACCAGTAACACCAAGCAGATCGGCATCGCGTTCAAGGTGTATATGGATGACTACCGGGGCTACTTCCCGATCCACAACAGTTGGGGCAACATTGGTGGCGCACTGGGGCAGCATCCGAGCAACTTGGAAGGCGGACTCACGCCCGAAGCCAACCGGCCCTTGAACCCCTTCGTCGGCAAGGTCGAGGCATTCCGTTGTCCGTCGGACAACGGTGATGCACGGTGGGATCCGCCGGCGGCGAACCCCGGCGTCGAAAATTGCTACTGGGCTTGGGGCAACAGCTACTCCGACCAGTGGACGACCCGCTACCAGATCCAGCGGGTCACCGGTTCGGACATGAGCGCGAACATTCCCATGAATGAAGGCGAGTTGGCTCGATCACCAGCGACCAAGTTTGTGATGGGTGACTGGATCTGGCACAAGGACCGGGCGGTGCTGGTGAAGAAGAATCAGTGGCACAACTACGCCGCGGAGAAACGCACCCTGGTTGCGTTCGGGGACGGGCACTCCGAGTTCTTCCGATTTCCCGACGCCTGGTTCACTTGGACCACCCAGCCGCCTGACCCAGCCAACGGGTTTTGGTGAGTTCAGTTCCCCGGCTCTTTCGCCTCTATGCAACTCCGCACCACAAACTCTCTCTGGCGCGCTTGCGCCTTCACGCTCATCGAACTGCTCGTGGTCATCGCCATTATCGCGATCCTCGCCGGGTTGCTCCTGCCTGCGCTGGCCAAGGCCAAGGCTAAGGCCAAGCAGATCCAGTGCGTCAACAACACCAAGCAAATCGGGCTAGCGTTCAAGGTGTATGCGGCAGACCACGATGACCTGTATCCGGTGCATACTTCCTGGAACGACTGGGGTGGAAAGGCGGGCACTTCCGCGCCGCCGAATCCCCAGGCGACTTTTCCGGAGTCCAGCCGGGTGCTGAACCGTTACGCGGGCGATGCTAAGTCCTTCCGTTGCCCATCGGACGGCGGTGACGCGGTCTGGAATATGCCGAACTGCTACGATGCCTATGGCAGCAGCTACTCGGTGCAGTGGAACACGGACCGCTACCAGACGCTCCACGTGACTGGGGCTACCATCAGCGGTGCCAGCCGCGACCCGGCGTTCGCCGCCTCGCCGGTGACGAAACTCATCTTCGGCGACTACATCTGGCACAAGGATCGGAACACCCTCCTGAACTCGACCATGTGGCACAACTACCGGGGCGAGCGCCGCGTGCCCCTGTTCTTCGCCGACGGCCACGCCGAGTTCTTCAAGTTTCCCCCGCTCTACGATCAATTGGGCACCGGCTCGCCCTTGCCGCCCGACTCGGCCAACGGCTGGTGGTGACAACTCTTCCCCCGCCGCCTAAAGCGCCTGTGCTTCCGCGACCCGACCCGCTTCGAGCCGCAAAAACACCTCACCGACGTGCGCTGCCTCGCGCCGGCTATGCGTGATGTGCAGGGCAGTCAAACCCAACTCGCGCTGCACGCGCTTCAGTAGCGCCGCCAATTCATCGCGCAGTTCCTCATCCAAGGCGGAGAGGGGTTCATCCAGTAGCAGCACGCTGGGCTTGGCGGCCAGTGCGCGGCCCAGCGCGACGCGTTGGCGTTCGCCACCGGAAAGGTTCTGCGGTCGGCGGTCCAGCAGGTGCGCGACGCCGAGTTGGTCGGCGAGTTCCTTCACCCGCGCGGTGACTTCCGCTTCGGGCCGGCGGCGGATCGCCAGCGCGAAGCCGATTTGCTCGCGCACCGTCATCGTGGGGAACATCGCGCCATCCTGCGGCACGTAGCCGATGCCGCGCTCGCCCGGCGGCAGGTCCGTCACGTCGCGCTCGCCGATGAAGACGCGCCCGCCCGCCGGCCGCCGCAACCCGCAGAGGATTTCCAGCAGCGTCGTTTTGCCGCAACCCGTCCGCCCCATGAGCACGCCGTAGCGCCCCGCCGGGACGGTGAAGGACACGCCGTCGAGGCGGAACGTGCCGGCGTGCCAGGAAACTTGGTCGAAGCGGATCATCGCCGACCTCCCGAAGTATTCAGTATCCAGTGTTCAGTATTCAGTTCGCGCATCCGGGCACCGTCGGCCTTCACTGGATACTGAAAACTGAAAACTGAACACTTCCTCATACCTCTTCCCCCAGCCACTTCACCGCCGCGAGCACGGCCATCGCGCACAGCACCATCAACAGGCTCACGGCCACGGCGGCTTCGAGATTGCCCACGCTAAGTTCGAGCCAGACGGTCGTGGGCAGCACTTCGGTCTTCATGCGCGTTGCGCCAGCGAAGACGAGGATGGGACCGAACTCCCCTAGGCTGCGCGCCCACGCCACGCTGGCGGCGGCGAACATCCCGCGCCGCGCCGCCGGCAGCGTGACGAGCCAGACCGCTTGCGCACGCGTGCAGCCCAGCGTCATCGCCACGTCCTCGGGCCGCGCGGACAAGTGGTCGAACGTGTGCCGCATCGTGCGCACCGCGAAGGCCGCGCCGATGGTAAACTGCGCCAGCACCACGCCATAGACCGTGTAGGTGAACGTCACCGTGGCCGACTCGATGAACCGGCCCAGCGCCGTCTGGAACAAGATTAACAGGCACAACCCCATGACCATCGGCGGCAGCACAATGGGGATGTCCAACGCGGCCTCGACCACGGACTTGCCCGGGAAGCGCGCGCGCGCCAGCAGGTAGCCCACCGGCACCGCCAGCAGCAGCGCGAGCAGCGCCGTGACGGTGCACGTCACCAGGCTCAGGCCGATGGAGTATTGGATTTCCCGCTTGACCAGCGCGGCAAACAGTTTCTCCGGCGTGGTGTAGCCCGCTGTCGCCACCAGCATCGCCACGAGGAAGGACAGATACAGCCCCGCGACGACGGCGAGCGAAACCCAGAAGGGCGAAGCGCGGCGGGCGGGCGAGGACATCGCGGCGAAAGCTCAAAGTTCACCGCCCAAAGCTCAAGCGAAAAACCCGCTCCATCCTTTTGCCTTTTGCCTTTTGCCTTTTGCCTTCTTAACTTCCCCCCGTGTCCTACCAAGTCATCGCCCGCCAATACCGTCCGCAGCGTTTCGCGGACGTCGTCGGTCAAGAGCATGTCTCGGGCACGCTCGCCAACGCCATCGCGTCGGGCCGCATCGCGCACGCCTATCTCTTCTGCGGCCCGCGCGGCACGGGCAAGACCACGCTCGCGCGCATCTTCGCCAAGGCGCTCAACTGCACCGGCGGACCGACGGCGGACTTCGACGTGAACGACTCGCGCTGCGTGGAAATCGCCGCGGGCCGCGCGCTGGACGTGCTGGAAATTGACGGCGCGAGCAACAACGGCGTCGAGCAAGTCCGCGAACTGCGCGAGACGTGCAAGTTCGCGCCCGCCACCTCGAAGTTCAAAATCTACATCATCGACGAAGTCCACATGCTCTCCACGGCGGCGTTCAACGCGCTGCTCAAGACCCTCGAGGAGCCGCCGGCGCACGTGAAGTTCATGTTCGCCCCCACGGACCCGGAGAAGGTGCTGCCCCCCATCCTCTCCCGCTGCCAGCGCTTCGACCTCCGCCGGATTCCCGCCGCACTCATCGTCAGCCATCTCACGGCTATCGCGA